>JBEKKU010000028.1:0-20436 GCA_050010575.1 Thermacetogeniaceae bacterium
GCGCTGGAAAACCCAACTATCGTTGCCGGAAAAGTCGGTTCCACAATCGGCAAGTTCCAGATCACAGAAGGGATTGGGGGAAGCCTTATTGCCGGTAGGACAATCACCCTGGCCCTTCCCACAAATGTAGTATGGTCCCAGTATCCTGTCGTCGATACGGCCAATTCAACACTCAATGGCTTAACTTTAGGCGCCTGGGCGCCAGTGGGTTCAGACGGTACGACAATCAAGGCTTCGGTTACCGGAGCTTCAGCCGCTGGAACCGGTGCAACCGTAGTTTTCAAGAGCATCCAAGTTACCCCGGCTGTCGACTTCAGCGGTAATGTTGACGTAACCGTTGGCGGCAGCGAAGGCCTAACTGGCACCTTGACCCTTGGCAAGGTGGCTGCTGGTATCACCGCAGCTGTTTCGACCTCTCCTGATGTCAAGATCGGCTTGGCGGCTCAGGCAACTGGCGACCTCACAATCAGCGAAGTTGCTGCCGGCAATATTGACAGCCTTCAGAATTTCGCAGTTTTGGGCGCTACCTATTTGACTAGGACAGGAACTGGTTCGCAAGCCACAATCACTGTTAATGCTCCGGATGGCGTTGCTTTTGCTGCTACCCCGACTGTAACAGTGACTGCGGGAGACCTGCAGCTTGGAACCGTAACCTCCGACACTGGGATAGTGACCATCCCGATCAAGAGCAACAGCGTGACTGCCTCTACAATCAAGGTAAGCGGTATCCAGATCACTCTCGACCGTACCGTTCCTGAAGGGCCTGTCGTTTTCAAGATCAAGGGTACCGGTGTTAACGAAACAACCCAAGGCACTTTGATTTTGGCCGCAGGCGAGAGCGTTCTCTTCCCGAACTCTGCCACTGCTGCTAAAGTTGCTGCTGCCAATGTTATCACCCCGGCTCCGGGCGAGTCGACTGGTACCGCCGTGTTCAAGATCGGCGCCACCAGCTATACCCTCAATGGCGCCAGCGCAACCCTGGATGCCGCTCCGTACATCAAGAACGGGCGGACCCTGCTGCCGGTGCGTGCCATCGCCAACGCTGTCGGCGTGTCCGATGACAACATCATCTGGGATCCCGCCGGCAAGGTTACCATAATCAAGGGCGACCGCGTCGTCCAGCTCACCATCGGCAGCAATGTCCTGCTGGTGAACGGCGCCGCCATCACCATCGAAGTGGCTCCGGAGATCACCGCAGGGCGGACCTTCCTGCCGCTGCGTGCCTTGGCACAGGCTCTGAGCGCCAGCATTGCCTGGGATGCGACTGCGCAGACCGTGACCGTCACCTTCTAGTTCGAGCAACAGCGTCTGTCAATAATCGAAACTAGATGAAGAAAATTGAAGAGCCCGGATTTCCGGGCTCTTCAATTCATAATACCCGTAATCGGAATGCCTTGACAAGAGTGGAGCTGGTAACTATACTGATGCTGGGATGCTTAAGCTAGTTAAGTAATTATTTAGACTGGTGCGCTATGCAGGAGAGGGGATGGCAGTTTTGAGGCTGATGAAGGCGGTCAGGGAATATCTGGTGCTAGTTCTGGCCATATGCTTTACATTAGTTGCATTGATCCCGGTTGCCAGTGCCAAGGAGCCGGCGACGCCCGAGATATCTTTGAACCAGGCCATCTCCCTGGCTCTTGACCAGAGCGAGAGCGTTCAGAAGGCTGCCAAAGATATTGATCGAACGCAGGCGCTGCGTGATTACGCATCGGATAACGTTAAGTTTATTCCTGCCAGCAGTGGTTCGATTAACAATCCCATAACAGAAATAACCTGGAATAGCTTCCTGACGGCGGATCTTGGTTGGCAGGCCAGTAAAGAAAGCCTCACTGCAAGCCAGGACGGCCTGGCGCTGGACACCTGCAACAAATACTGGAACGTTTTAAACGCCCAGCAGCAATTGCAGACGGCGCAGGCGGCGCAGAAAAGCGCAGAACTGCAGCTACGAAAGGCACAGGCTAGCTACCAGGTGGGATTACTGGCTCAGGGCGATCTACTGGCTGCGCAGGCCGGATCAGATGGCGCCCAGGCGCAGCTTGCTAAAGCCCAGAATGACCTCAATACAGCCTATATAGCCTTCAACCAGCAAATCGGGCTGTGGCCCGAGGACCGGCCGGTGCTTACCGATGCTGTAACCTACGAACCCCTGAAAATAGATGACCTTGATCACGAGGTGAATGTGGTTCTGGAAAGCGCACCCCTTGTCTTGGAGGCCGATCAGCTGGTGGCCCTTAAGCAATACCAGGAGAACATCACGCTTCAGGCCGGCTCTCTGCCCGGTGCTAGTAATGTCTATAAGCCCTACGAGGCGCGCCAGATCGAAGTCCAGCAGGCGCAACTCGATGCCTCCAGCACCAGGAAGGCGCTGGAGTTGCTGACGCGCAATCTCTATTATAATGTGGAGAGCCTGGAACAGGCCTATGCAGGAGCGCAGGCGAGTGCCAAGGCAGCGGATGAGAGCCTGCGGGTGACTAAGATCAAGTTCGACGTGGGTTTGGTCACCGCATCCGAGGTGGCCGCCGCGGAGAAGGTTGAGGCGGCTGCTCAGGCTGTCCTGGTCAATTACGCCGCCCAGCACGCTTACCTGAAACTCGCTTTCGCAAAGCCCTGGGCCTATCTCAGTGCGAGTCAGCAGAATGCATCATCTAGCAGCAGCAAGTCTGCCTCTGGGCAGTAGCGATTTTATCTGCTGCTCTTGCAGTTTGCTGCAGAAGAGGCGCTTCGTCGTATTTACATTGTGAAAGAAAGCGGGAAAATGCCTGACAACGATGATCAGAAAATAGATAACGCGAAAGGTGACGATCTCTTTGCGCTCTTCGAGGAGATCATGCGGGCAATTCTGTATATCATTCACCAGCAGGGTACTCTGGAGTTGCCCTGCAAAACGACCCCCCAGCAGATGATGATGGGGGTCTTTTTGTTGCAGCACGGCGGCAGGCTCACAGTCACCCAGGTGGCCAACGAACTGGGAGTTTCCCTGAGTGCTGTGACCGCCAGCGCCAACCGCATGAGCCGGACCGGCCTGCTCGGGCGCTATCGTGATCAGGCCGACCACAGGGTTGTCTGGCTGGAGTTGACGCCCCCAGGAAAAGAGTCGGTGGCTGCTTTCCTGCATTTCCGCGACCGATTGTGGCGGCGCTTTTTTAATTATCTTGAAGAGCAGGATCGTGCAGATCTTTACCGGATCCTTTCGAGGGTCAAACAGGCATCCCTGAATCTGCGTCTGGCACCTGACAGTGATGCTTGAGAGAGGGATGTAACTGTCCCGGCCTCTGCTCACCCGCTGCTCAAGCGGCCGGGCATCGTGGACTACCTGCGGCTGCTTCGCCCAAAGCAGTAGAAGAGGAGATATGAGGTTTCGTATATGAGAGCCGGCAATTAAGGAAATTTCAAAGGAAACTTATTGTATTTTAATGTTATCTTAAGGGAAGTACAGTAAAATTAGTGATAAGAAGGATTGGCATCATAGCGTCAAGTAGCACTGGAGGGTTTTGTATGCACAAGTGGTTGAGATTCAAGCTGGTGATGGCATTGTTGTTGTCTGGTTTGTTGATGACGTGGGGGGCCGGCGCCGTGCTTGCCGATGTGAGTTCAGGGGTTGCAACCGGCGTCCAAAAACAACTTACTTTGCAGCAGGCGGTCAATATGGGTATTGCTACCAGCCCTTCCTTAATATCATCATCCTACAGCATTGACCAGGCCAAGAGCAAGGTTGACCAGCAAACCGAGCCGATCACGGGATTATCAAATTTGGCGGGATTTATACCAACGGGTAGCACCTCGGCTGATATTGAGAAGGCCTTTAATTCCCTGGTGTCATCCAATCTGAACTGGCAGCAGGCCAAGAAGGAATACCAGGCCAGCCAGGATTCGGTGACCTATTCTGTCTACCGGAACTACTATGCTATTTTGCAGGACGAAGCGGCGCTGGACGTGGCGCAGCAGTCCTTCAACCTGGCAGACTTGCAGAAGCGTATCACGAACCTGAAATACCAGACCGGTGGCGCCAGCCAGTATGATGTGATCCAGGAGAATCAAAGCTACGCCGCTGCCCAGACTAACCTGGACACCGCCAAGGCCAACCTTAATACTGACTATGTGAAGTTCAACCAGTTGGTCGGCCTGGCGCCGGACGATCGCCTGGTGCTAACGGATCAGCCGTCTTTCACACCCCTGGTCATAGGCAGCCTGGATGCCGAGGTATCCCGGGTGCTGGCCGTGGACCCCGCTATTTCAAGTGCCGAGAACACTGTCTCCGAGCAGCAGGATGCCCTGAGTATCGTCAGCCAAGACCCCGCGGCCAACATGGCTGACAGAGATACGCTTGGAACAGCCCAGCAGGGACTTATTTCTGCGCAGAACAGTGCGGCCCAAAATGAGCGCACTCTATATCACAGCATCATTGCCCTCGAATCCAAGCAGGACAGCCTGCAGCAGGCCCTGACTACGGCAGAGGCCAATCTCAAGATCACGCAGTTGAAATATGACGTTGGTTTGGCTAACAAGGTTGACCTGGCCACTGCCCAGTCAAGCCTGACCAGTGCCCAGTTGGCCCTGCTGGGCAACGTCGTTTCACACCAGTTGAACGTGATGTCTTTTGAGACCCCCTGGGCTGCCGGTGCTTAGGGCAGGGACGCTCCGGCCAGTGCCGGGTTTGTGATAGCAGGATCGGCCTGAGAAACAAAGGATTGTTGGCGCCCCACCGGTTGCCTAGCGGTAACAGGGGGGCGCCTGTTGTCAGTACCGGGGGTGTTTATCTGTGGGGGGACGACGGGAACTCTTGCATCAAGGTTCGATAAATGTTATGCTTTGCGCGCCGTCTGGCGCCTTTTTTATGCGCAATGTTTTGACAGGCGATCAGTTGGCAGGAAAGCCGGCTAGAATGTCGAACAGCTTAGAGTCTGTGCATTCAGCCCGGCGTGGGAGGCATCGGCGTTGGACTACCTGCGGCTGCTAAGGCCGAAGCAGTGGATCAAGAACCTGTTCGTCTTTGCGGCGCTGATCTTTGCCCGCGATGTCTTTCAGTTGCCCCTGCTGGAGCTGACTGCTGCCGCCTTTATCCTATTCTGCCTGGCCAGCAGCGGTATCTACGTCATCAACGACATCCTCGACCGGGAGCAGGACCGGAATCATCCGGTCAAAAGCGGGCGCCCAATCGCCTCCGGAAGGATTCCGGTGGACAGCGCCGTCTGCCTGGCCCTGGCCCTGCTGGTTGCCGGCCTGATCGGCAGCTTCCTGGTGGCCAGGCCGCTAGGGTACGTCACCCTGGTTTACGTGCTGCTGATGGTCCTGTATTCTTTCTGGCTCAAACAGCAGGTGATCCTGGACGTCTTCACCATCGCCGCCGGGTTCATCTTGCGAGTGGTGGCCGGGGCGGCCGCCACCGGGGTCTATCTCTCCCCCTGGCTGCTGCTCTGCACCGTCTTTCTCTCCCTGTTCATCGCCCTGGGGAAGCGCCGCCACGAGTTGTACCTGCTCAGTGATAACGCTGCCGGACACCGCTCGGCCCTGTCATCATACTCCTTCGCCTTTATCGACCAGATGGTGGGCATTGCCACCTCCGCCACCATCATTTCTTACTCCCTGTACACCTTCCTGGCGCCTACCAACCGAAACCTGATCTACACCATCCCCTTCGTGCTCTACGGGCTGTTCCGTTACCTGTTCGTCGTCTACCAGCAGAAATCCGGCGGCGCCCCCGAGGAGGTGCTGCTGCACGACCGCCCGCTCCTGGCGGCAGTGGTGCTGTGGATCATCGCCTGCTTCATTATCCTCTACCTGGGCGCTGCTCCCGGTCAGCCTGTTTTAGTCCTGACTGCGCTTTGTAAATCTCTTTATCCGGTATGATAGAATAGTTATAAGTAGATCTTGATATTGGGGGAAACAGTTGATGCCGTTAGCTAACAAGCCGCGGGTGGCGGTGCTCTGGACGAGCCCGGCCACCGTACTGGATGATTACGGCAGGCTGCTCGAACTGGCAGGCCTGACCCAGGCCCTGAACCCGGCCGAGCCGGCGATCATCAAGCTCAACCTGTCCTGGACGAAGTATTTCCCGGCCTGCTCCACGGAGCCCTGGCAGCTCGAGGGGGTGCTGCGCGGCCTGCTGCAGTCCGGCTTCGCCCCGGAGCGCCTGATGCCGGTGGAGAACAAGACGGTGGTCACCAACCCGCTCCAGGGCGCCGCCAACAACGCCTGGCTGCCGGTGCTGGAGCGTTACGGCCTGTCCTTCACCCCCCTGCCCGGGGTGAAGTGGGTGGTCTTCCGCCCTAAACGGAAGTTGCTGATGCTGGATCAGATCTTTCCGGACGGGATCTACATCCCGGAGATGTTCATCGGCAAGCAGGTGCTGCACCTGCCCACCCTGAAGACCCACGGCCACAGCATCACCACCGGGGCGATCAAGAACTCCTTCGGCGGCCTGCTCCAGGAGGTGCGCCATTACTGCCACAAGCACATCCACGAGGTGCTGGCCGACCTGATGGTCCTGCAGCAGGAGATCCACACCGGGATCTTTGGAGTGATGGACGGGACGGTGGCCGGCGACGGGGCCGGGCCGCGGACGATGGTGCCGCGGATCAAGAATGTCATTCTGGCCGGAGCCGACTCGGTGGCCCTGGATGCGGTGGCCGCCCGGCTGATGGGCTTCCAGCCGCTGGAGATCCCCTACCTGCGCCTCTGCCACGACATGGGGCTGGGGGTGGCCGACCCGGCCGGGATCGAGCTGGTGGGGGACAGCGTCGAGGGGGTCAATTTCCACTTTGAGACGAAGCGCAGCTTCGTGATCTGGGGTGACCAGATGCTGCGCCGGGGACCCCTGCAGCCCCTGGAGCACCTGGCCCTGCACACCAAACTGGCCGCCTGGGCGCCCCTGGCCTCGAACATCTACCACGACTGGTGCTGGTATCCCACGGTGGGGCAGCGCCATATCCGGGAGTTCCTGAACACCGGCTGGGGCCAGTTGTTCCTCAAGTATAGAAACAATAACTTCATTGACAACGACAACTGATGGTGAATATAAGCTAATGCGTATAGTGTAAAACTTTTGTTTACCTACTGAATAAGAAGCCTGTAAAGAGGCAACTGATGACATTTGCTATTGAGATAGAGGGGACGATCTGATGGCGGAACCGGTAACGGCGGCACAGGGCGTCGGTCTGGCAGCCTACCTGCTGCTGGCGATATGCATGCTGCTGAACGCCCTGGCCAATTTCCTGATCAAGCTGGCGATGCGGGGGCAGCAGTTCCAGCTGGACCTCGCCCACCTGGGGGAGACGCTGAAACAGCTGGCCATCAATCCAGTCCTCTGGGGCGGGGTGGCCTGTTTCGGTCTGGCCCTGGTGGGCTACAGCATCGTGCTCTCCCGGATGAACCTGAGCACTGCCTATCCGGCCATGGCCGGCGGCGGTTTCCTGCTGGTATTTCTGCTCAGCGCCCTCTATTTGCGGGAGGCGATCACCGTGACCCAGGCCGGCGGCGCCTTCTTTATTGTGCTGGGCATGTGGCTCCTGCTCCGCTAGGAAGCAAGGGGACGCTCTTTTTGCTTCTCTGCATCAGCGGTGTAAGTGTAGGTGCGCTGTTCTGGAATGATTCCGCAATCTGTTTGTTAGGCTTGAGTATATGGTAAAATAGTTACCAAAGGAACGGGGGGTGAAGTTGTGAACCCATTATTAACAAGGATTTCGATTGATCCTAATGTGTGTTTCGGTAAGCCCTGTATCAGGGGAACGCGGATATGGGTGTCGCTTCTGCTTGATTATTTGGCGGACGGAATGACCTTTGAAGAAGTACTGTCTGAGTTTCCACAGATCGAAGTCGATGATATTAAAGCAGCAATAGCTTATGGTGCTGAAATGGCAAGGGAGCGGTATGTGGAGATCCCAACGACAGAGGCTGCGGCAGGATGAGAATTAAATTGGATGAGAACATAGGAGCGAGCATCCAGCGGATTTTTCGAAATGCTGGGCATGATACCCAAACAGTCCGTGATCAAAAGATCGAAGGATGTTCGGACGAAACGCTTTTTAAGACATGCTGTTCCGAAAACAGATGTTTGGTGACGCTAGATCTGGATTTTTCGAATGTATTGCGATATTCACCAGAAAGTAGCGCGGGAATTGCCATCATCCGTGCGCCAAAAAGTGCAAATATAACCGTTTTAAGGGATCTGGCAAGACAATTCTTACAGGTGGTCGATCGTATGCCTATCGCTCAACAATTGTGGATTATCGAGCCTGGAAGAATACGGATCCATCAAGAGGAAAAGAATGTAAATAAATCGCAATAGAGCCCTGTTCATTTTAACAGGGTCTTTCTTTTTTGTATCTCTTTGTCAGAGTTTATTCATGGAATCAACCAAATACGTTGTATTTTATCAACTCATAAGAGTGTGAGAAACTGTGGCCAGGAAGAGTGGAAACAATAAAATCACCGGCTGGTTGGCCGGGGCGTGGCCCTGGGCGCTGCTGCTCTTGCTGGTGGCGGCCGGCGCCCTGCTTTTCTGGCATGCCTTCTATAAGGGCGCCTTCCGCGGCCTGTTCATCAACGATGCCTACGACTATGCCAGCATCGCCCACAACATCGCCCTCGGCCGGGGGGTGCGGTCCGAATATTTAACTCCGCTCGGCCTCGCTCACCTGGGCGTGCCGCAGCCGGACCTGTGGCGGGCGCCCCTGTGGCCGCTGCTGCTCGCCCTGTTCCAGAGGCTCTTCGGCTTCAAGGATGCGGCCTCGGCCCTGGCCGGCGGGGCCTGCTTTGGAGCTGGGGCCTGCCTGGTCTTCCTGCTGGGCCGGCGCTGGTTCAACTGCCCGGTGGCCATCGCCGCCACCCTGCTGTATATCTTCAGCAGCCAGTTGCTCGTTTTCAGCCTCACCGGCCTCACCGAGCCTCTGGCGGTGCTCCTGATGCTGGGCTGGTTCTACCTGCTCACCGGTCCGTCTCCCGGGACCTGGTGGCAGCCCCTGCTAGCCGGGGCTGCCGGCGGCCTGTTCTACCTGGCCCGCTACAATGCGGCCCTCTTCTTCGTGCCGGGCCTGGTCTACCTGTGGTGGCGCCTGCGGCAGGACGCCCCGGGACTGGGCCGGCGCCGGCCCAGTCCACCCTTTATCCGCACAGCAGCCCTGTTTCTGCTCGGCCTCCTGCTGATCACCGGGCCCTGGCTCGGGCGCAATTACCTGCTGACCGGCAATCCCTTCTTCTCCCTGCAGAAATACGAGCCGGCCATGTTCACCGCCACCTATCCGGATTACAGCCTGTACATGCAGCCGGCCAAGATCGACGTGATCGGCTTTATTGGCGCCCACCCCTCGGAGATGACCGCCAAGGTGGCCTCCGGTTGGGCAAACTTCACCCGGGACTTCTTCAAACCGGAGTTCACTGGGGTCTCCCTGGGAGTGATGATCCTGTTCCTGCTGACGCTGCTGCTGCCCCTGGGCCTGTGGTTCCCGGCCCAGCGGGGCGTGCGCTGGCTGCTGGCAGCCTGTTTTCTACTGCAGTTGGGAGCGCTGCTGCCCATTCACTACATCCCCCGCCTGTTCATCATCTTTGCCCCCTTCTACGCGCTCTATGCTGCGGCAGGCGTCTGGGCCCTGGGCCGGCTGGCTGCGGCGGGGATCTGGAGGCGGCTGATGCGGCCGCCGGAACTGCGCGGCGGCACGCTGCAGAATGTGATGGGACCCGGCTCCCCGGCCACTGTGGCGGTGGCCGTGCTCATCCTGGCCATTTTCACCCTGACCGGCAGCCGGGCTAACTATCCCGACCTTCATCCTCCCTCCGAGGGGCCGCACCCCCTGTCCATGTGGGGCGAGCAGCACCTGCGGGATGTCCAGGGCTACGTGACCGGGGACCAGGTGGTGGCCTCCGACGTTGGCCACTTCTTCGCCTGGTATGGCGACCGCTACGCCTGCAAACTGCCCCTGAGGCCGCAACTGCTGCCGCAGCTCGGCGCCCTTGCCCCGATCCGGGCGATCTTCCTGTCCCACTGGACCACCTGGGACCTGCCCGAGGTAGACCCCGCCTGGCTGGCCATCTACCGGACCAGGCCGGCCCGGGTGGAGGGGTTCGTCCTGACCCGGGTCTATCCGGACGGCAGCTTACTGTACATCAGAAAGTAGCAGGCAGCCGGGGAAGGATTTGGCCGGTTACTGTAGAAGTTCGTTATGTTAGAATGATACCGTTGTCACTAAGAGACGCACCATATTAGATAGGCTCGAATAGGACTGAGAGCCCAGGCGCCGATCTTTTTGTGCGCCCGGCATTTCTCCAAGGCAGGTGTCATCGGTGCTACGGATTGCAGTTTCCGGTTACTACGGGTTCCAAAACGCGGGTGACGATGCCATCCTCATGGCTATGGTGACTAACATCCGGGCGCTGGCGCCCGGTGCGGAGATCACCGTCTTCTCCCACTCCCCGGCGGAGACCCGCCAGTTGTACGGGATCAGGGCGGTCAACCGCTGGAATCCCTTCGGGATTATCTGGACGCTGTTGCGCTCCGACCTGCTGCTCTCCGGAGGCGGCGGCCTGCTTCAGGATGTCACCGGGGTCCGCAGCATCTGCTACTACCTGGTGGTCGTGATGTTGGCCCTGGCCCTGGGGAAGCCGGTGGTTTACTACGCCCAGGGAGTGGGCCCGGTGCGGACGCGCCTCGGGCTCTGGCTGACCCGGATCGTCTCCAACCGGGTCGATCTGATCACCGTCAGGGACCAGGCCTCCAGGGATGATCTGCTGGCCATGGGCGTCAACCGCCCGCCCCTGGTGGTCACGGCCGATCCGGTGCTGGCCCTGAACCCCTCCCAGCTCAACATGGCCAACGGCACCGAGCTGCTGTCAGCCCTGCGCCTCCAGGCCCGGGCAGCAGCGGCCGAGCCGGCGGAGACAGGTACGGAGCCGTTGCCACCGGTGGACACCGCAACGGCAGAACGGAAAGGCGAACAGCAACTGGCGGGCACCGTAGATGTTGCTTCGGAGAGCACCGCTGCAGCCGGGCGGCGCCTGGGGATCGTCATCAGGGACTGGCCGGATGGCAACCATTATAAGAAGCAGATCGCCGCCGCTGCAGACCGTTTTGCCAGGGACGGCTGGGAAGTGATCCTGGTTCCCTTTCACTATCCGGCCGACGTGCAGGCCTGCAAGGAGGTCTCCTGGCTGATGCAGTCGCCGAGCCTGCTGGTCTGCTCGCGGCAGAGCCTGGGAGACCTGTTCGGGCTGCTGGGAGCACTGGACCTGGTATTGGCCATGCGGCTGCATGCCATCGTCATGGCTTCGGTGATGCGGCTGCCCTGTGTGGGCATTCCTTACGATCCCAAGGTGGAGCGGTTCCTGGAACTGACCGGACAGCCGAGCGCCGGCAGTCTGGGCAACCTGTCAGAGGAGCGGCTCTACCAGGTGCTGCTGGACACCTGGGAGCGGCGCCAGGAGATCACGGGGCGCCTGGACAAGGTGCTGGCCCACCTGAGGCAGCAGGCCTGGGAGACCGCCAGCCTGACCCTGAGCGTGTTCTACGCCCGCTATCCCAAAATGCGGAAAAACCTGGCCCGGACCGGCAGCAGAACTCCCGGGGAGCTGTTCCGGGGATCAGCAGGGAGCAGGGGCAGAAACCTCAAGCAATGATCAGGCGTCCGGGCGGCATTCAGATCGATCATAAATTTGGCCATTCCAAGGAGAATGCCCGAATAGGATGAATAGAGCGACAGTTTTACTTGCCCTCATGCAACTGGACATCGGCGGGGCGGAGACCCACGTGGTCGACCTGGCCCGCCACCTGACCAGCCTTGGTTACCGGGTGCTGGTGGCCTCCAACGGCGGCTGCTACGTGGAGAAGCTGGCCGGATACGGTGTGCCCCACTACCAGGTACCCCTGCATGACCATAAGCCCGACTTGCTGTGGCGGTCAGTCTGGGCGATGCGCCGCATCGTCCGGGAGCAGCAGGTGGACCTGATCCACGCCCACGCCCGGATTCCCGCCTTCGTGACGGCGGTCATGGGCCGGCCGAAGCGGGTCCGCTTCATTACCACCGCCCACTACAACTTCAAGGGGGTACGCTACCTGTCCCGCTGGGGAGAGAAGACCATTGCCGTCAGCGAGGACATCAGGGCCTATCTGATCGATTACTTCCGGGTGCCTCCCGAGCGGATCGTGGTCATTCCCAACGGTGTGGACACCGAGCTGTTCAGTCCGGCGTTGCCGATCTCAGAATCCGGAGCCCCGGGGCCGACCAGAATCGTCATGGTCAGCCGGATGGACGGGGTCCTGGCCGACGTGGCGGTGAACCTGATCTCCGCCTGCGAGCAGATCTACGACCGGTGGCCGCTGCGGTTGGAGATCGTGGGAGACGGGGACAACCTCGGCGTGGTGTCGAAGCGGGCGGCAGCCTGCAACAGGCGCCGCGGGGAGGCGGTGGTCTCCGTGCTGGGCGCCCGTACCGACGTGGACCGGATCCTGGCCGGCAGCGACCTGGTGGTGGGAGTCAGCAGGGTGGCCATGGAGGCCATGTCCTGCGCCAAACCGGTGATCCTGGCTGGACCCCAGGGGTTCGGCGGCCTGCTGGAGCCAAGCATGGTGGATCAGTTCAAGGGTGACAACTTCACCGCCCGCCAGCAGAACGCCGCCGTCACCATATCCGGGCTGACGGCCGCCCTGGAGGCGTTTTTTGACCGGCCTCCCGAGTGGCGCCGCAACACTGGCCAGTTCTTGCGGCAGTTGGTGATCGCCGAGTATAGCAGCCTGCGCATGGCGGAGCGAGTGGCCGGGGTCTACGAGGAACTCCTGTCCCGCCCCGTGTGAAACGCGTAAACGCGGGGACGGTTCTCGCGCTCAGTTTTTGATCTAGAACAGTTTAGAAAGGGTGTCAGCCTGCGTCAACCACCCACGTCTAAAGACACGGGCTTGTGTAAAAGCTAAAGCCCTGGTTGACTAGCCTTAGTGGTCGGGATCCCCTGAGCGAACCACTACGTTACCTGCGAATATATAGGCACTCCGGGATGCACGCCCAAGTCCCGGACTCTGCGGCCGGTGGTTAAACAATCTTGATGGGTAGGGATAGTGCTGCCGGTACAAAACCGCAGGTAACATTGGCGATGGGCAATCTACTCCGAAAGGAGGAACACTTTATGTTAGTGTTCGTGCAAGACAGGCATGGCAAACCAATAATGCCGTGCGACGAGAGAAAAGCAAGACTGCTTCTCAAACAGAAAAGTGTCAAAATCGTCAAGAGAACGCCGTTCACGATTCGGTATCTCTACGGCTGTTCCGGCTACAAGCAGCCTATTTCTCTAGGCGTGGACGCGGGCTACAAACACATCGGCCTGTCTGCAATCAACGAAAAGAAAGTACTATTTGAAGCCGAAGTCGAACTCCGCAGCGACATCGTGGATTTGCTCTCCACTAGAAGAGAACTTCGCCGTTCCCGGAGAAATCGTAACACCCGTTACCGGGCGCCCCGATTCGACAACCGCAAACGGAAAGACGGTTGGCTGGCTCCCTCGGTAGAAAATCGAGTAAACCAGCACTTGAAAGCTGTCGCCATGGTTCACAACTGTTGCCAATCATCAGCACCACCATTGAGGTTGCCCAATTCGATATTCAGAAGATCAAGAACCCTGAAGTCTCTGGAGTCGAGTACCAGCAGGGCGATCAGCTCGGCTTCTGGAATGTCCGGGAATATGTTTTCTGGAGAGACGGCCACAGATGCCACGGGCGAAAGGGCTGCAAGAACAAGATCCTCAACGTCCATCACAAGGAGAGCCGTAAGACTGGCGGAGATTCCCCTGACAATCTGATCACTCTCTGTGAGGAATGCCATAAAGGCTATCACGCCGGCAAACTGAAACTTGACCTGAAGCGTGGGCAATCCTTCAGGGCAGAAACTTTTATGGGCATCATGCGCTGGGCGGTCTACAACAGGCTGAAAGATCTATACCCAAACGTGCATCTAACCTACGGGTACATCACCAAAAACGCCCGTATCAACGCAGGGTTGGAGAAAAGCCACCGGGTAGATGCCCGCTGTATTTCAGGCAACTCGAAGGCTGAGCCCGATACTGACTGGTACTTCTTCAAACAGGTGCGTGGGCAGAACCGCCAGCTCCATAGGCTCAACCCCACTAGGGGCGGTCTCCGCAAGCCCAACAAGGCTTTTAGGTATGTTTTCGGGTTCCAGTTGTTCGACAAAGTAATATTCTCCGATCAGGAGTGCTTTGTTTTCGGACGTAGATCGAGCGGATATTTCGATTTGCGAACGCTTGACGGAACAAAGATTCATGCTTCGGCGGACTACAAAAAGATTAGTTTGTTAGAAAAAGCAAGCACTTTACTATGCGAAAGGAGGATATGCCGCTCTCCTCTCACGGCTGAAGTCGCGAGTATCCGAGTGGCATAAGACAAATGAAGCTATGGGAAAAAGGGAAGCTGTTCGGCCTGTTGAACATTGTCGACATCATTGTGATCTTGCTGGTGCTGGCGGCGGTGGCGGGAGTGGCCGCCAAGTCCACTGTCTTCAAGAAGATGCTGGTGAAATCCACGGTCAGCCACGTCAGAACTGTGGTCTATGTGGATGATATTCTTCCGGTTTCGGCGGCGGCGCCACAGGTCGGGGACGTCGTCAGGGAGCTGAGATCGGGGGATGAACTGGGTGTGGTCAAGGAGATTCAGATCCAGGACCATCTCGAGAAGGCATCTGACGCCCAGGGCAACTGGCATATGAATCCGGTTCCCGGGAAGAAGGCGCTGCTCCTGACCCTGGATGGCGATCTGGCAGCCTACAACCACCAGTTCCGGGTGGGGCAGGCCGACGTCAAGGTAGGCAGCAAGATCACTATCACTAGCGATCTGTACAACTTCGAGGGCGTGATCATCAAAGTAGAGGAGCTAAAATGACCACGGTGGCATTGTCGGCCCGCTGGGGCCGGTTGGTCTCCGAATCAGCCCTGGCGGCCATATTCAGGGCCAGCCTGCTGTGGCGGTTAATAGCGGAACGGTTGGAATTTCTCGCCCTCTGCCTGATCGTCCTGCTGATGCCCTTCATTCCCGTAACCGCCTCTGCCGTGTTGATCCTGGCAACGGGGCTGCTGTTCCTGGCACGGGGACGATGGCGCGGCATGGCCCGGTTGCCGCTGCTCAAACAATTGCTGGTGTTCCTGGCAGTGCTGCTAGTGCTGAGCGTCTTTTCCGTTACCCGCCGGGAAAGCCTGCAGCTCACCGTCCTGTTTGGAATCTATATGGGCTTCTATTTGATGTGCCTGACTGAACTCCAGGATGAGCGGAAGATCTATATCCTGACCATAGTTTTTCTGGCGTCGGTGGCCCTGGAGGCCTGCTTCGGGCTATACCAGAATTTCATCTCCAAACCACCGATCGATCCCAGCTGGGTGGACTCCACCGCCTTCCCGGATATCCTGGTGCGGGTCTTCGGCACCCTGGACAACCCCAACATCCTCGCCCAGTACCTGATCCCCGGCATCGTCCTGGGCCTTGCCCTGGTATTTCAGAGGTCAGGGGCAAGAGGCCCTGAAAAAGGCGTAAGCAACAACCATGAAAACATGCAAATCTTTAATCCAACCTCCAACCTCCAACCTCCAACCTCCAATTTAGTGCGGCTGTCCACCCGGGTACTGTTCCTGGGCGGGGTGGCCGTTGCTGGAGCATCCCTGGTCTATACCTGGTCGCGCATGGGCTGGCTGGCTCTGGGCCTGGCTATCGCCGTCTTCCTGCTGCTCTACAATTGGCGCCTGCTGCTGCTGGCAGCGGCGGCAGTGTTCCTGGGGGTGATGCTGAGGCCTGATCTGCTGTCCAGCCGCCTGACCAGCATTACCAACCTGTCTCAGGACTCATCCATATTTTACCGTGTCCAGATCTGGCAGGTGGCTGCACATATGATCAGGGATTTCTGGTTCAGCGGGGTGGGCCCCGGTTCTGCCGCCTTCCAGCTGGTCTATAACCGGTTCTATGCGATTTACGGCATGACAGCCTTTCACGTTCACAACCTCTACCTGGAGATGCTGGTGGAGTATGGGGTGTTCGGGTCACTGATCTTCCTGTGGCTGTTGCTCAGCTACTTCGCTTATAGCCTGAAGCGGGTGCTGGCCCGGCCGGGTGCGGGTACGGCCGGGTTTACCAAGGTGGCCGCCATAGCGGGCCTGGCCTCCATGGCCAGCTACCTGTTCATGGGCCTCACGGAGGACTGCTGGTACAGCTTCAAGCTGGTCTTCCTGTTCTGGTTCCTGCTTTCCATGACGATCTCCTCTGCCCGGCTGTTGGCCCGGGAAAAAGATACCACCGGCGCTGTAACCCGGGTTGCAGGGGGTGCGGAGGACTGATGGCCGGGTCAGGGAGCAAGACCGGCCAGCCGCTCCTGAAAGTGCTGCACATCGTCAGCGATACCAACATCGGCGGTGCCGGCCGCCTGTTGCTGAACTTTCTGGCCTGCTATGACCGCCAGCGGCTGCAGGTATCCGTGCTCTGCCCGGCAGGTTCCCTGCTGGCGGAGCGGTGTGCTTCTTATCATGGCGTCACGGTATTGGCCCTGCCCGAGCTGCCGGCGGACGAGTCCTTCGCTCCAGGCCGGCTCTGGAAGCAGATACCGGCCATCATCAGGGTGATCAGGCAGTATCGGATCGATGTGGTGCACACCCACGCCAGTTTTGCCGGCCGGCTGGCTGCCAGGCTGGCCGGTGGAGTCTGCGTGATCTACACCAGGCACCGGCTGGAGGCGGAAGCGGCCGGGGATGGCCTGCGGTCGCGGCTGCTCAGCTGGGTCAACAATTACACCTGCGACCGAGTGGTGGCCATCAGCCAGGCGGTCCGGGATGACCTGCTCAGCCAGGGAGTGCCGGACCGCAAGATCGCCCTGATCTATAACGGGATCGATCTGGCCAATTTTCAGCCGCTGCTGTCGCCACCTGCAGGCCCGGGCGCCGTGGTCGGTCTGGTCGGCCGCCTGGAGGCGGAAAAGGGGCACCGCTGCTTCCTGGAGGCGGCCCGGATACTGCTGGCCAAGCACGGTGAATGCCGCTTCTGGATCGTGGGCGCCGGCTCCTTGTTGAAAGAGCTGCAGGATTACGCCTGGAAGCTGGGGATTGCCGGCCAGGTGGATTTCCTGGGCCTGCGGGATGATATCCCCGAGCTGCTGGCCCAGATGTCGGTGGTGACGGTGCCGTCCCTCAACGAGGCTTTCGCCCTGAGCCTGGTGGAGGCCATGAGCATGGGCAAACCCTGCGTGGCCAGCAATATCGGGGGAATCAGGGAGATCCTGGTGGACCGGGAGAACGGCCTGCTGGTCGAGCCCGGCAACCCCCGGGCCCTGGCGTCGCGGATCGCCTGGCTGCTGGAGCGCCCGGACGAGGCCCGGCAGATGGGCGAGGCAGCGGCCAGGACCGCCGCCTCGCGGTTCGATGCCCGGGTGATGACAGAGCGGCTGACGGCGCTCTATACGGAATGTGTTCGAGAGAGAGCGAGCCAAACGCAAAATATCGGGCCTCCTGAAGGTAAGTGATGGGTGAGGGGATCAGGAGATCTGTTAAATTTGGCAAGATTGTGTTATAATGTGGTGGTTTATCCGATCAGACAAGCTATCATGTCGGCGTCAACAGGAGGCTGCCAGCGGCTATTATGGTTGAACAGCGTGAACTTCTGGGAGCCCGTGAGATCCAGGATATTATCCCGCACCGCTATCCCTTCCTGCTGGTTGACCGGATTGTCGAACTGGAGACAGGCAAGCGGGTGGTGGGAATCAAGAATGTCAGCGTGAACGAACCCTATTTCCAGGGCCATTTTCCCGGGTACCCGGTGATGCCGGGCGTCCTGATCGTGGAGGCGATGGCCCAGGTAGGAGCGGTGGCCCTGCTGAAGCTGCCTGCCAATGCCGGGAAGCTGGGGCTGTTCGCGGGCATCGACAACTTCCGGTTCCGGCAACAGGTGCGCCCCGGCGACCAGTTGCGGATCGAAGTGGAGTTTCTGAAGATCAGGGGCAGTATTGTCAAGGCACAGGCTCGGGCCTTCGTGGAGGGCAAGATAGCTGCGGAGGGCGAGCTTTTATTTGCCCTGGGAGAGCTTCCGGCTGATGTGCCCGGCGGCGGAGGCCGGGTTTTTGAGGGAGATGGAAAGAAATGAGATTGCAACTATTGATATGGGGAGTGCTGCTGGCCTTTGCGGTTCCCCTGTTGTTGACGCCGCTGGTTAAGAAGCTGGCCCTGATTGCCGGCGCTGTTGACATGCCCGGGCCGCGCAAGGTGCACACCCGGCCGGTTCCCTGTTGGGGCGGGCTGGGGATCTACCTGGGCTTTGCCGTTGCCATCCTGGTCGCCGTCCTGCCCCTTTACCGGGAGGGGGTCCTCCACCGGGAGGTGCTGGGGCTGCTGGCAGGCGGTCTGGTGATTCTGGTGGTGGGCATGATCGACGATTGGAAAGAGATCCCTCCCATCGCCAAGCTGATCGGTCAGATCGCCGCTGCCGTGGTGGCAGTCTCCTTCGGCATCCGTGTGCCCTTCGTATCCAATCCCTTCGGTGGGGTCATGCCCCTGGGCAGCCTCAGTAGTATTATCATGACCATTGCCTGGTTGGTGGGCATCACCAACGCCCTCAACCTGGTGGACGGCCTGGACGGCCTGGCGGCGGGGATCGCCGCTATCTCTGCGGGCACTGTGGCGGTTGTCTCCTTCAGCCAGGGAATGCCGCTGGCAGGGGCTTGTTCCCTGTTCTTAGGGGCATCCGCCCTGGGCTTCCTACCTTACAACTGGCACCCGGCCAGGATCTTCATGAAGGATGCCGGCGCCATGTTCCTGGGCTTCACCCTGGCCTCCGTGGCGGCTATCGGTCTGACCAAGTCGGCCACCGCCTTCTCCCTGATCCTGCCGATCCTGATCCTGGGCATCCCGATCTCCGACATGCTCCTGGCTATTATCCGCCGGTTGATGCGGGGACAGAACATCATGACCGCCGACCGGGAACATATCCACCACCGCCTGCTGGACCTGGGTCTGACCCACAGCCAGACGGTGCTGGCGATCTATGGCGTCAACCTGCTCCTGGGGAGCAGCGCCGTGCTGCTGATCTTTCTGACTACCGGCCAGGGGTTGGTGATGCTCTTCCTGTTGTGCGCGGCGGTGCTGTTCCTGGCCAACAGGGCGGGGCTACTATCGCTGGGGCGGAACCATGTCGCCGAAGCTGCCCACCCCCGGGCCATCAGGGAAGGCAGTGTTCACAAGTAAGACCCGGAATCGGGGAGGAGTTGGCGATATGAGAGTAAGACCTCTGGTGATGTATCCGACCCTCGTCGCGATCGGTGTCGCGGCGGGATTTTTTTTAAGCTCAAGGGTCATGGCCGGAGGAGCCCAACCCGGCTCGGCTGCTGACCCGCTGGTATCCCGGAGCTACGTCGACCAGCAGGTGGCCACCTATATTGCCGGCCAGGAGAAGCGGATCGCCGACCTGACCGCCCGGGAGGCCCAGTTGGAGCAGGCCCTGGCCCAGGTTCAGAAACAACAGGGGATCACTCCGATCCAGCCGGCTCAGACAACCCAGACCGTTCAACCCACCCAGACCTCGCAACCAGCCCAGCCCTCCGTATCAAAAAAGCTGTATATCAAGACTGAAAACAATTACGTGAATCTGAGGCAGGGCCCCAGCACCAATTACCCGCTGGTTGGCACCGCCACCAGAGGCAATTCGAACAACGAGCCGATGACGGTGCTGTCCCAGACCGGCGATTGGGATCAGGTGCAGCTCCCGGACGGCCGTACCGGTTGGGTGGCTGGTTGGCTGGTAGACCTGCGCTGAAGCTTTTCTATCTCCTTCAATCTCCTCTTTAATTATGGCATTTCTTAAAAATCATGCCTATCCTCCGGTGGCATCACTCTTCCTGGATCACCTCTTTGGCCAACTGGTAGGCAAACCTTGCATCATCCAGGGCCTGCTCCGCATCCTGGCGGGTATATTCCTCTATGGGGATGAAGTTCTGGTCGCCGTAGAAAGAGACATTCCGCTCCCGGCCCAGCCGCTCGGAGATCGCTCCCAGCCGCTCCGCTTCCCTGGCTGCATGCTGCGGCAGTTGGTCCCGCATCTCCCTGAAGAACCGCCCGATGTCGTGTTGTTTGGGGGGGTCGATCCCGGCCTGAAACAGGATGCCCTTCAGGGCAAGTTCCACCAACTCCTGGGCCTCCCGCACCACGTCCGAATAAGACTCCTCCTGCAACAACACGGCCAGGGCCTTGAGCCGTGCTTCGGCCTTTTCGATGTCGCTCTGGGCCAGGGCCAGTTGCGTCGACTGTTTCATGTGCTACCACCTTTCCTATCTTGCTGGCTTAGTGTATGCGAAATTGGCTTATCCATACGAAAGCGTGAGCGCTCAGAAGGAGAACCGTCCCCTTGATTTTAAGGCCGACCGGCGGCTGTTCCCTCAATCTCATTTAGATAAGTAAGTATGATCTGGCATTATCAGTGATATAATG
>JBEKKU010000029.1:0-20434 GCA_050010575.1 Thermacetogeniaceae bacterium
CATAATGTTGAACGGGTGATCTACACCAGCAGCGACAAGGCGATCAGCCCGACCAACGCCATGGGCGCCACCAAACTCCTGGCAGAAAGGCTGATCTCGGCGACCAATTATGCCAGAGGCAACAAGCAGACTGTATTCACCGTGGTGCGCTTCGGCAATATTATCGCCTCCCGGGGTTCGGTAATCCCCCTGTTCATGAAACAGATTGCCTCCCAGGGCCCGGTGACAGTGACCTGCGCCGGGATGACCCGTTTTATGATGAGCATTGACCAGGCCGTCAGGCTGGCGCTAGAAGCGGCGCGGCTGGCCCAGGGGGGAGAGGTCTTCGTGCTGAAAATGCCAGCCCTGCGCCTGGGAGATCTGGTCAGAGTGCTGATCGCAGAATATGCGCCGCGCTGCGGGCTGAAACCGGAGGATATTCCGGTCAAGGAGATCGGGCTGCGTCCCGGTGAGAAGATGCACGAGGAGCTCATGCATGCCGATGAGGCCTTGGAAGCCGTAGAACTGGCACGGCTTTTCGTGATTCCGTCATCTTTCTCCGAAAGAGAGCATGCCTATCCGGAAGGCCAACCGGCCCAATCCCGGTCGTACAGCTCCGGCGAGCAGGTTTTGTTGAATGAGAGGCAGATCCGTGACCTTTTATGCGGCACGGGGGTCCTGCCTTGTCCCGCCAATACAGACAGTTCTACGATGCTGCAGGCAACTGCCTCAAATATCCCAATTCATGGATAGAGTTTCTATTATGATCTCCCGGAGGACATTGAGTATGAAAGTTCTAGTCACGGGCGGCGCCGGATTCATCGGCCGCTGGGTGGTCAAGGAGTTACTGGGCAGGGGTGACCAGGTCTGGGTGCTTGACAACCTGGCCAGCGGAAGCGAGACCAATCTGGCCGAGTTTCGCCGCCACCCGTTCTTCAAAGAGTTTGTCATAGGCGACATCAAGGACACCCGGCTGCTCACCGGCCTGTTTCGGGAAGGCTTTGCGATCTGCTTCCACCTGGCAGCTCAGATCAACGTGCAGCATAGCATCGATCGCCCTCAGGAGGCTTTTAGCAACGACGTGGTGGGAACATTCAACCTGCTGGAGGAATGCCGGAAAAATAGGACCAAAATGGTCTTCATGAGCACCTGCATGGTCTACGATGCCGCCAGGGCCGACCGGGCGATCGATGAGAGCTGGGCGGTGAAGCCCGCCTCTCCCTACTCCGGAGCGAAGCTGGCCGGCGAGAATCTGGTGCTGTCGTATTACCATGCCTATAGCCTTCCGGCCGTCATCCTCAGGCCTTTCAACACCTACGGCCCTTACCAGAAAAGCTCGGGCGAGGGAGGAGTAATTGCCGTGTTCATCCGGCGCCAACTGGAAGGGGCAGCATTGTCAATTTACGGTGATGGGGCGCAAACCCGGGACTTTCTGTTTGCATCAGACTGCGCCAGGTTTATCGTGGGGGCGGGAGCAAGCGCCGAGGCCGGGGGCCTGATCCTCAACGCCGGCAGCGGCCAGGACCTGACCATCAATGAGCTGGCCAGGCTGATCTGCGACGACGGCAGCCGGATCTGCCATGTGCCGCACATCCACCCCCAGAGCGAGATCCCCAAGCTGCAGTGCGATCACACCAGGGCCCGGGCTCTGCTCGGATGGGAACCCGGGATCAGCCTCAGGCAGGGGATTGCCCTGACGGAGGCCTGGATCAGGGAGCAGATGGCGAATGAATGAGGACCGGTTCATTCCATACGCCCACCAGTGGATCGAAGAAGATGATATCGCCGCGGTAGCCGAGGTGCTGCGGAGCGACTGGTTGACTTGCGGCCCCAAGGTGGCGGAGTTCGAACGATCTTTTGCCTCATACGTAGGAGCGAGCTACGCCGTGGCGGTCTCCAGTGGAACAGCCGCCCTCCATGCTGCCGCTTTTGCAGCCGGGATCGGCCCTGGCGACGAGGTGATCACCACCCCGCTCACCTTTGCCGCCACGGCCAACTGCGCATTATACCGGGGCGGCATACCCGTGTTCGCCGATATCGACCCCCGGACCTACAACATCGACCCACAGTCGATCGAGCCAAGAATTACAGCCAGGACCAGGGCGATCATCCCTGTGCATTTTGCCGGCCAGCCCTGTGACCTGGAGGCGATCCACCGATTGGCACAACGGCACGGGCTCACGGTCATCGAGGATGCCGCCCACGCCCTGGGCGCCACCTACGACGGGCGCCGCATCGGGGGCTTGAGCGACCTGACGATCTTCAGTTTTCATCCGGTGAAGCAGATCACTACCGGAGAGGGAGGCATGGTCACGACCAATGCACAGGAGCTTTACGACAAGCTCCTGATGTTCCGCAGCCACGGATTGACCCGGGATGCCGGCAAGTGGCGGCACCCCTCCGAGCCCTCTCCCTGGTACTACGAGGTGCAGTTCCTGGGCTATAACTACCGCCTGACAGACATCCAGGCGGCACTGGGCATCAGCCAGCTGAAAAAGGCAGACCGCTTCCTGGCCCGCCGCCGGGTGATCGTCTCCCAGTACAACGAGGCTTTTGCCGATCTGCCCGTCATCATCACTCCGGTTGAGGCCGCCAAGGCGCAGTCAGCCTGGCATCTCTACGTGATCCAACTGGCGGAAAATGCGCCGGATAGCCGCGACAAGCTGTGCCGGCATCTCAAGGACTCGGGGATCGCCGCCAACCTCCACTACATCCCGCTCTACCGCCACCCGCTTTACGCCGGTCTATCCACACGTCATCAAGCCCCACCTGGACAATCACCAGATCGCCGCTGGCTGCAAGAATATCCCGAAACAGAACGCTACTACCGCCGCGCCCTGACCCTGCCCCTGTTCCCCGCCATGACCGACGCCGATGTGTCGCGAGTAGTCGAGGCAGTGGAGAAATTCTTCTAAACAAGCCTCTACTGGCATGATCTTTAGGTTGGATGCTAAGACAAAATGCTGGCATCTAATCCAGGCGCCAGTTTTTGTAGAACAGCAGTTCCTGGAGGATCATATCCGCCTGCTTTTGATCAAGCGATGGGTTCATGATTTTTATATATAGGCACAACGCCGTTTTCGGAAGGTTGGTCGGTTCTAGCTTATTGCCCATAACAGGAGAGCCATCAGCACTTTCCTTTTTGTTCAGCAGCCAGCGAGTCCAGGCATTGTTCCTGGCAAAGGCCAGCCGGCAATAAAACGGCTCCAGCAGCGGCACCATTTTTGCGGCCAAAGTGATCAGATGCTTATGCGGAGAGAGGCAATGATGATGGATGATGAGCGATGCCAGCTTATCGTCGAGATGCCGGGGATCAGGTACAACTGCTTCTTCCCTGCCAGGATCGCGTAGAAGATCACAGGCGTAATCATGCACCGCTTTTTTGATGCCCCGGAGCTTGCTGCAGTTGACTTCGAAGGCCACTAGGTCCGCCTGTAGGCCATCGATGATCTCCTTGCTCACCGAGGTGGTGTCCTTGTCTGCATGTTGCTGCACCAGATGAATCAGCCTGCCATAGGGCAGTCCGGCAATCGGCCCCTCTTCAATAAAAGTGATCACATTTTGCACAGCCTGTTCCACTTCATGCCCCAGCTCATAGATCGCTTCCACGGCATTCATGTGGCAGGTATCCAGCACCAGGATATCTATTGTTTTTCCGGTATCTTCTCTGATCCGGCCCAACGTCCTTGCCAACTCCGGAAGCCCCATGATATACGGGGCATCCTGGCTGTAATCGGTGATCATTCCGACCAGTTGGAGGGCATGGCCCCCCAGCGCCAGCAGGCAGTGCCTGGCCGGGTAACTCTGCAGGCCCCACCTGATAAACTCGTAGAGGCTCTCGGGATCGGCCATATTGATGCTTCCCAGGTCGGCAAGCAGATCGGAGCGGCCTTTCCAAATATAGTAGCGGCGCACCCCGGTCCAATGCTCTTGGGCATCAGGCAGCAGGTGCATCGGCCTCAGGATCCGGACCAGGTCCCTGTTCTCCCGCCCTAGTTGCATGACCACATCGACGGCGCCGCTGGAGCCGGTCTGCTCGGCATCCAGCCTGGCCTGCCACATCTCCGGCTCCAACTCGTTGTTGCCGCTGGCGTAAATCAGCAGCGTCCACTGTCTTATATCCCTGAGCATCTTCTTTTTTCCATCTATTTTTAAATTCACCTACAATTATTTTTCATCAAAAGTCAATCAGGCATTAACCATAATATCCCACCGATCATATAATATGGCAGTACCCGAAAGGAGGTGCTTTTTAAGTGACGCCAGAACCGGAATTCCTGCAGCTGACCTGCAATGAATCCTTTGACTTCTCCACGATAATAGTTGAAGGAAGAATACTCCCGTTTCTTGTGCAGCTTGATCTTGCCCATTCCATACTTAATCCCGGACCCGGGCAGAACCAGCGGTTCTGTTACACGTTGACCGCCAAGGGGGCGGATACATCCTTATACGCCAATCTCAGCCACCCGGTATTTTCTATCTGTTCGAGCATCATGACGAGCCAGATCGTGAACATCACGGTGGTCATAGACGGAGTGCCCCAGCCGGTCACCTTCCCCGGCAATGTCCAGCTTTTCGTACCGCCCAATGTGGACCCGCCGACCGGCTGCCCCGGCCTCAAGTTCGATTTCGGATTGAGCAAGCTGCCACCCAGCGTGATGGAGTTGTGCTTCGAGCTGACCACGCCGTTTCCGGTAGGCAACATCGATGTCTGTCTTTTCGGGGCGAACCGGACAGCCATAGGGAGCATCTGCGGCCCCGTCTGCGGCCCGCCGCCGCCGTCCCTGACTCTTGCAAAAACATGCCAAACCCCCCCGCCAAGCGGCCACTTTAACGTCGGGGACACGGCCACGATCACGCTCACGGTCACCAACAGCAGTCCTACTACAGCCACCGGTTTTACAGTTATAGATAAAATCCTCGTTCCTGCCGACGTAGAGATCAGCAGCCTGACCACAACCCCGCCGGCCAGCGACATAACTCCATCCCCGGGGCCCTATGCCGATACGGACATCTTCGTAATGTGGGGCAATCTTACCGTGCCCGGCAACTCCTCGATCATGCTTACGGTGACTTTCACTTTCCTGGCCGCCCCCCCGACAGGCTCTATGGTCACCAACGTCGATGCCGGGATCGGAACGCTCAGCGGCACTAGCCAGTTCACTTGCACCATTCCTGTCGTTGGACCGGCCGTGCCCATCTTGAGCATTATCAAAGAATGCCCTACACCCACTTTCCCGAACGAGTTCTTTGTCGTGGGGGAAACGTTAACCATCACTCTCACCGTTTCCAACAGTGGCGCCGCCGACGCCAACGGCGTCATGATATTTGACGAGATTCAAGTGCCTGCAGACGTGACGATCAGCAACTTGACGACAGTTCCGGCGGCAACCGCCATCACGCCGCCCATAGGGCCGTATTCAGGTGTTACCATCACGATCGCCTGGGCCGGGTTGACCGTGCCTGCCGGTACATTCATAACGCTCACTGTGACCTTTACCGTCCTGGATGCCCCAATTCAAGGCGACGTAATCACCAACGTGAATGCCGGCTCCAATCAGATCATTGGCACCCCTTTCACCATATGCACAATTCCCGTCATCGGTATAACGGCGCCACCAATAGTTTTTGGAGTACGTGGGCTCAGCATCCAGGACATCGCAAATCTTCTGGATCAGCTGACCGTAACCCGGTGACCGCCCTGATGCCACCCCCTCTCGCAGTGGATTCAGTATCCAGGAGGTTGAGGGGCTTCACCGGTGACTGGCCATGATTGATTGAGGGAACCATGGTTCCCTCTTATCATGTTGCCTTGTTATCTCTATCCATTTATAGAAAGTTTGACCGGTAATCAATCAGTATTGATCAGGCTCCAGGATAATGGCGTTCCCTCACTAATATCCACGGCAGCCCGCCTTCCGATCACTTTGTTTAGATAGCGAGGGTGTAGTCCATTCCAAGGCCTGATCGACCGCACGTTTTCCCCCGTGAAAATCCCATCCGCCCTCATCTCCTTTACCACATAGAGTGAACGCCTGAATAAGCTACTCTGAGCTTCTTTCTCGCTCATCCCATAATAAACCCGCCCCATAGCCTTTTCTGCCACTCGTATGGCGTTCACTAACGCTTCAAATTCATCCGGCTCCAACGAAAAAACGCTATCGGGACCAGGTATTGCCCGTGAGATTGTGAAATGCTTCTCTACCATACAAGCGCCTGATGCCACAGCAGCTACTGGCACCGCCATACCCTGTGTGTGGTCCGACAAGCCTACCGGAACATCGAACGCCTTCGCCAAGTGTGATATCGTCCGCAAATTCATCTCCTCAGGCAGAGCGGGGTAGGCGCTTGTGCATTTGAGCAGGGCAATCTGGGTGGCTCCAGCCTGGCGAGCCGCGCTTACCGCTTCCTCTATCTCCCCCAGCGTAGCCATGCCGGTGGAAATGATTATCGGCTTGCCGGTGCTAGCTATCTTTTCTATCAGGGGAATATCAACAATTTCAAAAGAGGCTATCTTATGTACTGGCACTCCCAGATCTTCCAAAAAATCTACTGCCGTAGGGTCAAAGGCAGTGGAAAAGAAATCAAGCCCTTCCTCCAGAGCCACCTCTTGCAACTTAGAATGCCACTCCCATGGCATATACGCCTCCTGGTAGAGATCGTAGAGTATTTTTCCATCCCACAATGTGCCGCCACCGATACGAAATTCAGGACGATTGCACCTGATAGTCAGGGTGTCCGCAGTGTACGTCTGGATTTTGACTGCATCTGCTCCGGCAGTTCGTGCCGCCCTTACCAGTTGCACGGCCTGATCGAATTGCTGGTTGTGATTGGCAGAGAGTTCAGCGACTATGTATGTTGGACTATCTGGGCCAATACACCGATTTCCAATACAAAAATTACCACACACTGAATTCATCCTCCATCCAGTTAATTTGGTGCTATAAAGCATTATTCTGCTTTAAGAGCGAAGATGCTTTCATCTCATTCCAGGTAAGCCATTGCTTTGTTCCTGTTTTTAACAGTTGCAGCGTAGAATCCGGTCCAATGTTGAAAAGGGCGTCATAAGCAGAAAGATAAGGTACAAAATCACCAATAGCACCTATTTGTTTATATGGAGAAGGCATAAAGTTCTGAAATAGAACCTCAACATCGTCGACCGGAAAAACGCCGTCCTCAAGCATATAACCAAAAGAACCGCGGGCGCACAGATAGCAGTCAGCTTTAAGCCACTGAAGCAATTCCAGTATTCTCCATGATCGCTTAGAATCTGTAGGATATTGCGAACTATAGTAAAAATCACAGTCGATTTGCATCTTACAACAAGCCAACAATATTAGAGCAATATTCTGCGCTGCCAGTGATTCATACCTGGTTGACAAACATTTCTCCAATAATGGAAATAAGTCTTTATAATAAAGAGCAGAGCGGTAATTATACTGAATACGTTTGAGCACTTTCTTTTTCCAGGGAACATCTTCGGCGATAGCTGTACAATTCAATAAATCTCTGGAAGAAATAGACGTCCGCACCGGTATGGTATACCAATCAATTTGCCCTCTATTTACAAATAGACGGTTACGTTGATGATAACTTCGAACTGAGAATTGAAAGTCATCTAAAAAAATAAACTTATCTGCCTGGCAAATCAGTTCAAAGAATCCCTGCCATGGCATAAAAGCCGGTTGCATCATCGCCACACGCAACTTGATCCCCTCTTAAAAAAACAGCCATATCAAATGAACCTTATGACTTGTATGGGCTATCGTTGAACTTGGATCAACCAATCATCATTGATGAAGGAACCGTTATTCTGAGTGACTGTATTTCGATCAATTATTATCCCAGGAAAGCCCGCAAACGCTGTTGTGGCATTTTCATAATCAATCAACGTCTGCGTCATGCCCACTTCTACTCCTGAGGGCGAACCTTCGTCTACGGCCATGATCCTGTAGGTGCAAGGCCCTTCCGGCTTAGCGTGCCGGCGGCGTGAATCCTCAGGTGTCCTGGTTACCACGAGAGCCTTTCCCCCCGGTTTTAACGCCCTGTGGATTTCATCCACAGTTTTATAGAATCTTTCCATAGGTAGATAGTTTAAAACCCCGCAGCAGATGACCCCGTCAAAAGACTGGTCGGGAACATTCAAATTATCCGCCTCGGATACGAACGTTTCGATAGTCAGGCCCTCCCTGTCAGCTCTACGCCGGGCTTCTCTGATGCCCACCTCTGAAAAATCACAGGCTGTCACTGCGTACCCTTCCCTGGCTAAAAAAATAGAGTGTCTACCGGCGCCACACCCCAAATCCAGCAATTTGAAATTCCTGGCCCCACTGCGAGGAAAATTTCTGAAAGTCCACTGAACCACGATTTCGCTCGGATACACCGGGCAAAATCTGGGCTCATTATGAAGTTCATCCCATTTCTCTCTGATATCCATACCATAATTCACTCCAATCATATTTGAACTTTGGCAACATTTATTGGGCAACACTACTGGAAGCTTTCAGTTCTGCCTCCCAGCACCAGGTCCCGGATCGCTCCAGCGCATCTTTTTGCCCCGCAACCATCGACCAGTTGTTGGCCTCTTCTGGACATGGCAAATCGTTGATCGTAATCGACGGCCAGTTCATTGACCGCTTCAATAAGAGTCTTTATCTCTTCGGGTGCTTGCTTTTTTTCTTTTGGCGACTGCATGTTGTTTGCAGTTCCAACCCTGTCGTGCAAGAAGGGCTCCGTATAATTTCCAAAATACCGTATGCATCCTGCTTTGCCCAACGCCCCGGCGGATGGCGCCTGATTATCGGAGATCGAAATTGCTACCGCAGGCAGCCCTGTGGCGCAAAGTTCGTATAGAGTGGAGCCTCCCGCGCTCACGGCCAGATCTGCCCACTGCATCAGGAGAGCCATCTCCGGGTCTGCCACCAACTCGATCTCTGATCCCAGCCCCGCTGCCATCTGATGCGCCAACCACCGTTCGATGCTGCCGCCGTTGGTGAATTGTGGCCCGATCACTGCTTTGATGTGCAGACCTGAATCTGATAGTTCTTCAAGGATCGAGGGCATGAGGCCGAGAGGATCGCTGCCGCCGAGCGTGACCATCAGCTTTTGAGCGCGGCGGGCAATAGTCTTCGCCTGGCAGTTGCCGAATGCAGGGCGCAGCAGGGCGTACTTTGTTCCCAACAGCAGCTTTTTATCCGGAACATAGTTCAGCGCCGGAGCCGTGATGTTGCCGTTGATCAACAGGTCGGCCGACAAATAGCGGGTGTTCATGTCGTCAATGACGACCAGGGAAGCCGCCCTGCTCTTGATCGCAGCCAACTCTTCGCTGGAGATCGTGTAGCTGTCAACGATCACCGCCAAGGGCTGGCGGCTTTCGATGGCAGCGACAAAGCCGCTCTCATCCCCCAGGGGCAAGAAATCAAACCCCGCATCAAGGATCATTTTTCTTACCACGGTGTTAGGACGCGATAAGAAGCCGACAGGCAGGGCCAACGCCGCGGCCAATGCCAGGCAGCGGATGATGTGCCCCATGCCGATATCCGGCCCGCCATCGGCACGAAACAGGATATAATCATTGACCATACTTTTTCTGTTCCACATGCTCGTTGATCTCAGGCCAATCTGGGTGCTCTGCCAACAAGTCCAGTATATCCTCCAAGCTAAACTCCGGCTGGCGGGGATACAATGCCCCGATGATCCTGCCGATCAGCTCGAAATCGTCTTCGGTATCCACCGTCCACCGGTGCCGGCTCTGATCTTCCCGGTAGGAAACGTTGGCCAGCCGGTAGCGCCGGTCATTCCGGTAGATAAAAGGCGTCACATGCTCACGGTCCGGCTCTGCGGTTGCCTCCGAGTGCGCCTCGCTCAACGCTCTGAACGAGAACGCCTCCGTGTCCATGCCGCGCGGGTAGGTTCTGGCAAGGGTGTTGGCAACGTAATCGTATTGCTGTCGATGGTCGAGATAGAATGCTATGACTCCGTCGACCACCTGTGGATCGATGACTGGGCAGTCTGACGTGACTCGCACGATCAGATCCGCCCCGAATGTTGCTGCCGCTCCGTAATATCTTGCCAGCACATCGAACTCGGGGCCGCGATAAGAATGAACAGACAGCCGGTTGCACAGATCGATGATCGGCTGATCGCCGTCGTTGATGGTGGTAGCTACGATAATCCCGTCGGCCAGCCTGACGCGCCTTAACCTCTCGATCTGATACTCCAACAGAGGCTTGCCTAGCACGGTTTTCAGCACCTTGCCCGGCAGCCTGGTCGAATTCATCCGGGCCTGAACAACAATGGCTGACTTCATCTGCGGCATCATTAAGGATCATAAGCCCCCGCTTCGCACTAATATTATGTGCATGGCTTTTTCTAAGACGAAAGGCCTTGTTTCATTGTTTTTTCCGGCTAGTGCCGGTAAGGAACAGCTGGTTTTTCCGGGATGTAAAACGGGGAACTGGCCCCAGGGGGGAATACCCATCCCGGGGCCTGCCCGCTGATGGCAGCGCCGGCATCTGGCGGGGCGCCATGCCAGTGTCCGGGAGACGTCGTGTGCGCTCCGGGTGGGTCACTTGACGGGCGCGGCGGCGGGACCTCCTGGCCAAAGGTTTTCCAGAGACCGGGCCGGCTCGGTATCTGACCGAGGGCAATCTGATTAAGCGACACCGGCGCAGGGGGTGGCAGGGTCACTTGTGCCTTTTCCGTTGCCTGAACCGCCACTTCCTGCCCGGGCTTTATCTCCCCGTGTTCGCGGATGATTCTCTGCACAAGCTCCTCCAGCATTGCCTGGTCTACCATCCGTGGCGCATCTTGCTCCGCCGGCTCATTTTCACCAGTGATCCTTCCAGACGCATCAGACAGTGATTCTGCCTCTGCCCCGGTCCCGGATGGCCGGGAAGAGATCTCCCCCCGTTCCCTTTCGCGGCGCTGGATCATCTGCAGCGCCAGGTCTGCCAGCGCATCCAGGCTGATGGTGATCTCTTCGTCCTTTTTGACAGCCTCTGTCTTTTTTACTTCCAGCAAGCTGTCCCTTTGTCCACATCTATCCCCATCCTGGGCTTGGGCAGCCAGGCATCTTACCGGAACGGCTTCCTGTGGCAAGGCGACCTCTATGGTGATCTTCCCCTCTACCTGGACTTCCACCCAGGTCAGGTCCGAGATCATGCTTTTCACCAGATCCCAGAATTTCAGTTTTGACGGCTTACCGGCTCTGATCCGGACCTGCAACGGAGCGCTGATATGGACCTGCACTTGCAGGGCTTGCGCATAAAAACTGGAAACGCCTGTCTTAAGCGGTATTGGCTCGGCAAAAACACGGTTTATGACCTCGGTGTGGTACACATCCTCGGAGCCATCCTCTTGATAGCATAAAACGAGGTCGTAATCCCCAAAGACCAGGACCATTTCATCGGTGAGCAGTTCGCCAAATAGGACCGCGTTGGCGATCCTGCCCACAATAGGGTAGTTAGCAAGAATGGCGTTGAATGACGAGCAGAAATTCTTATTGACGGAGGTGGCAATTTGTGTTGACAACACAATCCCATCCTTTCTTTGCACGCTGTTTATTTCCGCCCCTAGCGGCAACCTGCCGCTAACATCGAGGCCCTCAGCTCAATTTTTTAGGGGCGCCGACGCCGGCTGTTTTAACCGGCGGTTTATTGGGTATCCCACCTATGGGCCTTGATGCAAGCAGAACTTGCATTGTTTTTTCGTCAAATCCAAGCTTCTCGTAATACTTCATGATCTCTGGCGGGATAAGCCCATCACTTTTTGCAGCATGAGAAACAGCGGTGCTGGCACTTCCCTGGTTTTCTTTAGAAGTATCCGATAAAGGAACTGCAATGGAGGTTTGATTAGCCACGGTTTTCTGGTCGCCCTGCGACGCCTCCTGGGAAACAGCCTCCTTAGCCCTCTCTGTCTCGTCGTATTGAATAATTTCCTGGGCACTCTCTGCCTCGTGGCGCTGGATAATCTGCAGCGCCAGGTCCGCCAGCGCATCCAGGCTGATGGTGATCTCCTCATCCTTTTTGACAGCCTCTGTCTCTTTGTCTTCCGGTAGGCTGTCCCCCCGTTCGCAGCTATCCCCATCCTGGGATTGGGCATCCAGGCGTCTTGCCGGAACGGCTTCCTGTGGCAAGGCGACCTCTACAGTGATCTTCCCCTCTACCTGAACTTCCACCCAGGTCAGGTCGTAGATCATGCTTTTCACCAGATCCCAAAATTTGAATTTTGACGGCTTGACGGCCCTGATCCGGGCCTGCAGCGGGCTGCTGACATAGACCTGCACCGGCAAGGCTTGTGCATAGGAACTGGAAACGCTTCTCTTAAGCGGTATTGTCTCGGCAAAAACACGGTTGATGACCTCGGTGTGGTACACATCCTCGGAGCCATCCTCTTGATAGCACAAGACGAGGTCGTAATCGCCGAACACCAGGACCGCCCCATCGGTAAGCAGTTCGCCAAACAGGACCGTATTGGCGATCCTGGCCGCAACAGGGTGGTTGGCAAGGATCATGTTGAATGACGAGCGGAAAGTTTTATTGATCGAGGGAGCAAAATGCGTTGACAGCATGCTCTCCACCCTTTCTCATAACGTGAATATCAAGAGCCTGTCTCCCTGCCTTAAGTCGGCATCATACAAGGTGCTCTTTATTACGATATGTCGATCTGGTGGTAAAAGTTCTCCCTAATTAAAACCTCAAGCCAACCGCCTCAACAACAATTCAACAATCTCCGTGAACAGGCACGTGATTTTGTCAAGTAGCGGATCGAATGCCGGCTGAATAATATAACATTGGCAACTAATGGAAGCACATAGCATTATTCGTCTCATACAACCAGCGCCGGAGTCTTTCTGCCAGGACGCTGCGATCGAACACCTGCCTTACGCTGCCATGATTGACATTTTACTTAGGGAGTGAGAATAATCATGCCTATAGCTCCATCTGATTTTCTGGTTTCTCTTGCGCCGGTACCCTTGCAGGCGGTCATCGGCTTCAATACCACCGGCACGCTGAGCTTTAGCAACACCAATCTGGTTGACAAGGCCTACAACCTCACGATCGTGGCCACGATTCCGGATGGGGTTTCCTTTGCCTCTGCCGCCCTGCCGCCAACTCAGATTGTCAATAATCCGGACGGAACAATTACCTTGAGCTGGATTAATATCAAGGACTTGGCCCCCCACGAACTTAATTACCAGTTTGCCATCACCCTGCACAGTGATGATATTTTCCGTGCTACCGGATTGCCTGTGCCCTTTGATACGCCCCTGGCCGCCGTCAATGTGGCAGCAACGGTGGATACGCTGCCCCGCGGCAACGATAACCCGGGGAATATAAAAATAACCAAAACCGCAACCTCCAACTTCATTCCCTTAAGATATAGTCTCGTTAAATCCGGGCCCGGCAAGATGCCCAAGGGAGCCGGACTGCTCGCACCCCCCACCGTGCCGCGCTGGCCTTATAACTATACCTTGACCGTACAAAATAACATCCGTGTGGCCAGCACAGTCACCCTGGTAGACAACCTGCCCAACGGCATCCGTTACCTGGACAGCCTGACGGTGAGCGGTCCTGACGCCGTAACTTTAAGCGCCCCTACAGTAATTGCGCCGCCTGCCCAGAATTTCGTCACCTTAAACTGGGGCACGGTGACCCTCTCTCCCCTATCGACCAATGTCATTACCTTTCAGGTGGCGATCTGGGATAACTTTACGGTAGGCGGAGTGGAAAACAACGGCAGCCGCATCACTCATATGACACCCTTGCTAAACAGCGCCACCCTTAACGGTTTATCCGGCCCGGTCACCTCCACCCTGACAACCGACGCTATGGACGCTACGATAGACAAGAGCGTGGCATCCAACAGCACGGATGTAGGCATCACGAACACCTATTCCCTGGTGTACAAAATCAATCAGTACGATCCTGTCAATGATTTCACCATCACCGACACGCTCAGCGACGGGCAAAGCTTCATCTCCGGAACCCCTTACCCTGATGCCGTTACCGTGGTGAGCGGAGTGACTACCCTGGTCTGGCACATCGGCCACCTGCCAACCGGCGCCCAGGGAACGATCAGCTTTTCCTCTCTAACCGATCCCAATTATGTCAGTCCGCCCGGTCCGGTAAGCGCAGGGGACAATCTGACGAACAACGTATCCGCCAACGGCACCAACGCCGATTTCGGCACTGCCACACCGGACAGTTCCGGGGTCACCTTAACGGTAGCCACCCCCACCATGACTAAACAGGTCCTCAATTATTTCTACAAGAACGGCACTCCCAAAGGCTACAGCGTAGCCGCCCCCGGCGACCTGATTGAATTCAGGCTAACTTATGATGCTTCCACAATTAATGCTTCTCAGCTAGGTATCTTAATCGATGATTTCTTCCCTTATAATATGGGCCCGCTCACCGGCATCCCGATCACCTACGGCGGAACGGCACCGGCGCCGCCACCTCCGGCTACCATAGATCCACACGGTTTGCGCTGGACTCTGGGCACCCTGCCAGGCAACAGCACCTTCATCGCTACCTTCCAAGTGCCGGTGGAAAACGTCAGCTTTGTGGGCAGTCTGAATAACTTGGGCAAATTATCCGGCAATAATAGCGCCGGACTGGCCTATAGCGCTCGCGACCAGGTGGCCATCGCTTTCGGTGCACCGAATATCACTTTGAATAAAACTGTCACCGGGCCTGACGTCAATGCCATTAAGGCGGGAGAAACTTACACCTACAGCATTACCATCGCCAACCCGGAAGACGTCAACAACACCACCGTTGATGCTTTTGACATCGACCTTACGGACGTTATTCCCCCCGGGCTAACCTACGTTCCCGGCAGCATCAGCGCCAGCGGCAGCGGGACGTTTAACCCTCCTGCAGTCATCGGACAGAATGTGTCCCTGCACATCCTGAAATTAGCGCCGGCAGGCATTTTAACCCTGACGTATAGCGTGACGGTCGACCCCGGTGTCCCAGCCGGCGGCGTCTTCACCAACAACGCCAACAGTACCAATCCCTACTCCCAGCCCTTTTCCGGTTCCGGTGATTTTCAATACTCCGGGCAAAACCGTCACGCGGAAACCACCCTGCGTTCCAAGAGTGTGATCCTGGCCAAAACCCCCAGTCCCGTGTTTGCCAAGATCGGAGATACAGTCACCTATATCATCACGGCCACCGTCCCCCAGGGTACCAGCGTCTATAACCTGCAGGTAGTGGACACTTACCCGTCTGCCACCCAACTGTATCAGGATAATGCCACGAAGGATGGCTTGCCGGTCACTCCCATGGTTGTTCCCGGAACAGTCACCTTCCCTGTCGTACCGTTGATCGCGGCGATCGGCAGTGATGTCAGTGTCACTTACACCTTTGATATCCGGGTCACCGGCGGGACGCATCTGCCGCCGTATATCGACAACCAGAACGACAGCGCCACCGTCTCCTGGGAGCTGTCTCCCGGCGTCCCCGCCACTCCTGTGACCGTAACCGTTCCCTTGCAGGTGCGCACTCCCCATCTGGCCGGACGGAAGGAACAACGCAACGTTACCACAGGCAGTATCTTCACCGCCTTAAATGTCCAGTACAGCCCCGGGGATACGGTGGCCTACCGGATCAACCTGACCAACGACGGGGCGGAAACTGCTTTTAATACCGTGCTCACAGATATTCTGAATCCGCTGCTGGCCTTCAATACCGGTTCATTCTCCGCCACCCTGGGCACACCCAGCTTCGCCGCCGGCACTGTTACCTGGAACATCCCCCAGATTTCGGCCGGAGCCACGGCTACCCTGATTTTTACCGCCACCACCCTGCCCGGTGTCGCTGCCGGAGGCAATGTCCCGGATTTCGCTTCCTTTGATTATTTCACCAACAATAACGGTTTCCAGATCGGCTATTTCAATAATCTGACCAACACGGTCGCCTTAGTCTCTCCACTGGTAGCCATCAATAAAAACGCCTCCCCCGCCATCGGCAAGATCGGGGATGATATCACCTATACCCTGACCGTAGTGGTGCCGGCCGGAACCATCGCCTATAAGGTGACGGTGGATGACACCCTGCCGATTGGCCAGGCCTATATCGGACCGGCAACGCGCCAGGTACTGCCGAATCCCCCGGCTGTCGTTCCCACCTCGGTCATCGGGCAATCCGTTGCCTTTCTGGATGGCAATCCGGATATCGATGCCAGCGCCGGGGCGGTGACGATTATCTATGCCTTTACCGCCCGGATCACCAGCGCCACCCACACCCCGCCCTATAACGAAAACCAGACCAACAGCGGGCGAGTGCGCTGGGCGACCGTGTCCGGCGGCAGTCTCAGCCAGGCGGCCACCGCTACCGCCGTCGTCAATGCCCGCACCCCGAACATCACTGTCCTGAAGGAACAACGCAATGTCAGCACCGGAGGCGGTTTTACCACAGCCAATATCAGCGGCTTGCCCGGGGATACAATTTATTATCGTTTTACCATCACCTCCAATGGCGCTTCCCCGGCCTATAATATCAATCTTTCTGACGTCCTCGATCCATTCCTCGCATATAATGGCGTGATCTCTATCTCTAGCGGCACCGTCACTCCGCCCGGTCCCGCCCTGATCTGGAATATCCCCATTCTCGACAACACCCCGGGTATTAACCAGGCAGTCCTCGTTTTCTCAGCAACCATTGCGGTGGGTATCGGGGCGGGCGGCAGCATCTCTGATTTGGGGACCGCCACTTACGATTCCAACAATGTCCATCCTGTCACCTATGATGCCTCATCCAACACCGTTGCCATCGATATTCCGTCCCTGACGATCAATAAGTCCGCCTCTCCCACCCCGGCAGCGCTTGGCGACGTCATCACCTACACGATCAACGTGGTCATTCCTGCGGGTGTGGCCGCTCACAACCTGGTAGTCCGCGATGTCTTCCCTGCCGGGCAGACTTATGTTCCGGGCAGTTGGGCGCCCGGCCCGCCGCCGGTGCAAACCTTTAACAAATTAACCTACACCGACCCGGTCACCCCGAGAATCGGCCCCCTAACCCTGACCTACACCTTTCAGACGACGGTCACCGGCGCCACCTTCCCGCCCTATACAGAAGTGCAAACCAATAACGTAGAGGTATACTGGAACATCACACCACTTGGTCCTGCCGCTCCACCCGCCAGCACCTCGGCCGACGTGCAGGTCGACACCCCCAACCTGACATCCCTGAAGGAACAGCGCGATGCTACTGCCGGCGGCAGTTTTACGACAACGCCACTGATGGGGGTGATGGCCGGAGATATGATCGAGTACCGGATTACCTTAACTAATAATGGGGCGGGTACGGCTTACCATATCAGCACCACCGACCTTCTGGATCCATCTTTGACCTACCAGGGAGTAGTAGCGCCGCCGCCTCCGGGAAATGTCTTTAATTCCGTTCCTGCGGGCACTCCGGATGGAACGCTGACCTGGAATAACTTCTCACTGACCGCCGGCGCCACGGCCGTGCTTACCTTCCGGGTTCTGGTCAATGCCGGTTTCCCGCCCGGCAGCAGGGTGACCGACCAGGCTGCGACCACCTATGCCACCAATGCGGCCGGTGTGGTCACGCTTGGCCCCGTTTTATCCAATGAAGTAGCTTTCAATTATTCCCTGCCTCTCATCGCCAAGACCGCAGACAACACGGCCCTATTTATCGGCGACACCGTAACTTACACGGTGGCCATCACCATCCCGAAGGGCGATATCGCCTATCACGTCCAGGTTAGCGACAGCCTGCCCGCCACCCAAACCTATGTGCCGGACAGCCTGACCAGAAACGGCATTCCCGTTCCCTCGCCCACGCTTACCTTCCCGCCCGAGGGAACGATCGATGCCACCGGCGGCAGCGTCACGATCACCTATACATTCCAGGCTACAGTCACCTCCATGGTGGTCACGCCGCAGGATGCCCAGACTGATACGGCCACGATTACCTGGACCTTGGATCCGGCCGGATTAAACCCCGGACCGCCGCAGACGGCAACAGCAACGGTTTATGCCACCAGCAGCGATATCACCGTCGGCAAGGAGCAAAGGCTCGCCGGCGGCAGTTATACGACCAATGTACTGCCTATCGTGCCCGGCAGTCAGGCTTTTTACCGGCTGACAGTCAGCAACCCGGGCACCGCCTCCATTTTCAATGTGGCTGTTGCGGATCTGCTCAGTTCCTTCCTCCAGTTTAACGGCATCGTGACCCCGCCACCGGCCGGAGTGATCACGCACAGCGGCGGGCCGGCCGGTGGAACGGTTAATTGGCATATTGCCGTGATTCCCGCCGCCACCACTTATCAGGCCGAGTTCTCCGTCGTCATCCTGCCCGGCGCCGGCGCCCAGTCCCTGATTCCGGACAACGCCCAGGCCACCTTTAATGCGACTTCAACTGCGCCCTTGATCACTTACGGACCGCGCCGGTCAAACACCGTCAACCTGCAACTGCCCAGCATTCAGTCTAACAAATCCACGCCAGATAATACTGTGGAAGTGGGTACAGTGCTGCCATATTCACTGGTGGTGACGGTGCCCGCCGGAGTTGTTGCCTATAACCTTGTTGCCACCGATACCCTGCCGGCCGGCCAAACTTACGACGACAACGCTACCCGCAACGGCCTCTCCATTACGCCTTCCGTCAGTGGGCAGATCATCACGTTCCCCGCTGAAGCGTTCATTGATGCCAGCAGCGGTCAGGTAACCATCACGTATATCTTTCTGGCACAGGTTACCTCCGGTAACACTTTACCGCCCTATACGGAGGTACAGACCAACAGCGCTGTGGTGACTTGGAATATCGACAGCATGGGCACCCCCGCCACTCCCATACACAGCAGCCAGGATATCACCGCTACCAATCCCTCCTCTTTTCCAACCAAGGTGCAGAGCAACGTGACGCAGGGCACAGGTTTTATCACAACTGAACTGGGCGTTGTGGCAGGAGACGTCGTCCGCTACAAGATCAATGCCTTAAGCCAGGGCGCCTCGCCGGCCTATAATGTGGTGGTCACGGATGTCCTGGGCCCATTCAAGATGTTCCTCGGCATCGTGGCCGTCACGGCAGGAATAGTGAGCGGCGGCAGTACGGTAACCTGGACGATTCCGGTGATCCAGCCGGGCACTTTTGAATCCCTGGTTTTTGATATTCAGGTTCTGGGCGGCATCAGCGCCGGTGGCATGGACAGCAACTTCGCCACTGAATTATACGACAGCCACCCCACCACCCCGATCACTTACGGGCCTGTAGACTCGAATATTGTCTTCCTGCAATACCCCAACGTACGGATCAGCAAGACTGCCACTCCCAGCCACGCTGCCGTAGGCAATACGATCACATATACGGTCACGTTTGTTCTGCCACGGGAGACGGTTGCCTACAACGGCCAATTTACAGACACCTTTCCGGTTGGGCAGACCTACAACGATCAGGCCACTTTAGACGGGGCGCCTGTCACTGCGCAGAGCGTATCCGGACAGGTGGTTGTTTTTCCGGCGGTACCCTTCGCTTCTGCCGGCCCCGAAGATCTCTCCTTCGTTTATACTTTCCAGACAATTGTTGTCTCGGCAAATGTCGACCCGGTCACGCTAACAGAAATCCAAACCAACGAAGCAGTCGGCCACTGGTTCCTCGATCCCGTAACGCCGGCGCCTCCCGTCAACGCTACAGCGGATGTCACTGTAACCAACAGCTCGGTACAAATAAGCAAAGCGCAGCGCAACGCCTCCCAAAATGGGGTCTTTACCAACGAGCCCATAACGGTCAGAGGCGCAGAAATCGTTGAATACAGCCTTACGGTAGCCAATACAGGGCCAAATCCTGTCTATAATATCGTGGTCAAGGATAGCCTGACAACCACTCTCCGGTTTATTGACTACGTATCAGCAACCACCGGAACTGTCAGTCATGACGGCAGCAGTTTTGACGGTACAGTCACCTATAGCATCCCTTCTCTGGCCAGCGGCGCTTTCGCCACCGCGATTTATGCCGTTCAGGTTATTGAGGAAATACCGGCTTTCATATACAACTCTGCTGCAGGCATATTTAATATTCTGCCCACGGATCCCACGCCCTATCTGGCCGTGCCATCCAATACAACTGTAATCATTGTAGAAGGGACCGACCCCTAGTTAATAATTCAATGCTGAGGCCATAAAGAGGGCTGCCCCGAATTTTGCTTTCGGGTCAGCCCCTTCATTAGCCTGGCGCTTCTTTAGCGCCTTATATCTGATCGGCAAGCAATCTGCTATCTAGGCGTCAATAAACTCCTCTACAACTATTACATAACTGTTAACCGGAACCACAGCGATTCCTACCTCGTTGTTTGCTGAACCCATGATGATCTGGTAGTGCTCGGGGCTGTTCATCAGATTCATCTGGGCCATGGAATAGTTGGCCGCCTCGGCAATAACCTCGCCGCCGCCTATAAAGGTAATCCCGGCGTTTCTGAT
>JBEKKU010000030.1:0-19936 GCA_050010575.1 Thermacetogeniaceae bacterium
CCCGGGCGGTGTTCGAGCAGTGGCTGCAGGAGCGCGGCATCGACCCGGGCACCCTGAAGTACCGCCTGGAACTGGGCAGCACTGACGCGGTCCTCAGCGCCGTGGCGGCGGGCCTGGGGGTGTCGCTGCTCTCCACCGTGGCCGCCCAACCCCGGATCCAGTCCGGTACCCTGGCAGCGGTGCGGATCGCCGGCTTCCCCAACACCCGCGGCTTGTACCTGATCACCAGGAAGAACCGGATTCCGGATCGTTTGCTGCAGGCTTTTATCGATTTTATGAAAGCCTCCCTGCCGACGGCCACCGCCGGGTGAGCAACGGCCCGGTGTCAACGGCAGTATCCAAACAAAAACCCCGGCGATTGATGCCGGGGTCTGCTGTTGTTTAGCGGTTGGCGGCGATGGTGTGCACGGCCCGGATCACCCGCTCGATCTCCTCGGCTGTAATGATCACTGCTTAACATGGTTGAAGATGCCGGGGAAGGCGCTTGCCGGTTGATCATAAAGGCGGCCGGGCAGGTGATGCCGATAGCCCCTGAATGTCTCCATATCTTGCAAAAAGAATTGACAGGATGCTTTACGGAGGCTATCCTACAAAAGTACGTAACCGAAATATACGAGATAGAAATAAGGTGACAAGAGTGCAAGACGTTCAGTTGATCGAATTGGTGAGCAAGATACACCGAAAGATCCAGCGGCGGTTAGCACCGCTGTTTGAATCAGAGGGCCTGTCCGCAACAGAGATCGTGGTGCTGAAAACGATGCACCACCGGCAAACCTGCCGGATCAGCGAGTTGTCCGAAAGTAGCGGTATTCCCCCGAGCACTCTCACCGGCATCCTGGACCGGCTGGTGGCCGGGGAGTGGCTGCAGCGGGTTCCCGATGCGGAGGACCGCCGCAGCATCCTGATCAGATGCGACCCGAAACTGTCCATTAGCGTCGAGCGGCTTACGGCCAAGATCGAAACCGAGCTGCAGGCGATGATCGGTATTTTACCGGCGGAACACTACTCAAGGCTGATTGCCGATCTGCAGAGGATTCTCGATTACTTGGAGAACGAACAAAGGTGATTACAGTTGAGCGATAACAACGGTGGGCAGATCGGACTCTGGATCATTCCGGTGCTGGTCGCCCTGATCGGCGCCTTCATGTCGATCCTGGACACCAGCATCGTCAATGTGGCCGTCCCTACTATTATGAACGTCTTCAACGCCAGTACCAGCACCGTGGAGTGGGTGATCACCATCTACATGCTGGCCATGGGCATAGTGGTGCCTCTGAGCGGCTGGCTGGGGGACAAGTTGGGATTCAAGCGACTATATATTCTGTCGATGGCCGTCTTCGTGTTTGGTTCGCTGCTGTGCGCCATGAGCTGGAGCATCAACTCCCTGATCGTCGCCCGCGTCATTCAGGCCATGGGTGGGGGGATGATCATGCCCACCACCATGGCGATGATCTTCCGGATGGTGCCCAAGGAGCGGATCGGCGGCGGGATGGGCATCTTCGGCATTGCCCTGCTGGTTGCTCCGGCGATCGGCCCCACCCTGGGCGGCTATCTGGTTGAATACGTCAACTGGCGCTGGATCTTCACCATCAACCTGCCGATCGGGGTGATCGGGATCCTGCTGTCCCTGTTCCTCCTGCCGGAGTTTCAGACCCGCGAGGCAGGCAGCCTGGACATCGGCGGGGCGCTGACCTCAGCGGCGGGGTTATTCTGCCTGCTGCTGGCGCTCAGCAAGGGAACCGACTGGGGCTGGCACTCGGAATCGATCACCCTCCTCCTCTATGCCAGCGCCGTTTGCATCATCCTGTTCATCTACCTGGAGCTGACCTCGGACAACCCGCTGCTGGAACTGCGGGTGTACCGGTATCCGACCTTCACCCTGGCCAACCTGATAGTGGTGATCACGACCATCGGGTTGTATGCCGGGATGTTCTACCTGCCGCTGTTCCTCCAGGAAGTGCGGGGCCTGGGGGCGATGGACACCGGCCTGTTAATGATGCCGGGCGCCCTGATGTCCGGGTTGATGATGCCAATCGTGGGCAATCTCTACGACCGGTTCGGGCCGCGGCTGCTGGCGGTCTGCGGCATCGCCGCCCTGGCTTACATGACCTATGTCTTTCACGGCCTGAGCATGGAAACCGCCACGGCAACCATAGTTTACTGGGTGATGCTGCGCGGGGTTGTGATCGCCGTGGCCAGCATGCCGGCCCAGACGGCGGCGATGGCGGTGCTGCCCACCGAACTGGTGGGCCGGGGGTCGGCCATGACCAACATCATCAGGCAGGTGTCCAGCTCCTTCGGGATCGCCGTGCTGACCTCGATGATGAACACGCGGATCGTCGTTCACAGTGCACAGATGGCCAGCAATGTCACCCCCTGGAACCTGGCCCTAAACAATTTCTTCCAGCAGGCCGGGTCGTACATGGGCGGGGGGGCGATCAGCGGCCAGGTGAGATTGCTGGGGATTGCCTACCTGGAGGGAATCGTGGCCCGGGCCGCCTTTGTCAAGGGAATCGACGACGTCTTCATCATTGCTGCCGCCGTCACCCTGTTCGGGGTGGTCCCGGCCCTGTTCCTGAGGAGCGGCCGGGGGCCCGGAGTGCAGATAACTGGTGAATAATACGCCAGATTCGCTGGCGTGGAATGATACTAGCATCAGATAATGGCAAACAGGCATCTGTTCGGGTGAGGAGGAACTTTCATGCTGAAATTTCAATTGCCGAAGCGCACGGTGATCGCCATCGTGATTGCGGTGGCCGCGCTCGGCGTCCTGGGGATCGTCGGTTACTACTGGTACGAGGGGACGCATTACGTCTCCACGGAGGATGCCCGGGTGGCGGCGGACACCGTGACCGTGACTCCGGAGATCTCCGGCAAGCTCCTGCAATGGCAGGTCAGGGAAGGGGATACGGTCAAGGCCGGCGATGTGATCGGCCAGCAGGACCTGGGCGCCGCTCTGACCTATGGTATCACCCTGGGGGCGATCAATCCGCAGAGCATGACCCCTGTGGCCGGAATGATGGCTGACAAGGCCGAGATCAAGGCGCCGATCACCGGGCAGGTGATCCAGTCGAGCGCCGTGGTGGGTGAAATGGCCGCCTCGGGCATGTCCCTGGCGGTGATCGCTGATACCGCCGACCTGTATGTCAGCGCCAACATCAAGGAAGGCTTTATCCGCAGCGTTCACCCCGGGGAACTCGTCGACGTGCGCATCGACGCCTATCCCGGGCGGGATTTCCAGGGCCGGGTGGAGAACCTCGGGCGGGCGACCACCTCGACCTTCTCGCTGCTGCCGTCACAGAATGACAGCGGCAACTACACCAAGGTGACGCAGGTGATCCCGGTCAAGATCCACCTGCTGGAGACCGGGGATGCCCAACTGATGGCCGGAATGAACGCCACCGTCAAGATCCACATCAAATAACCGCCGGCTGTGGTAGCCGGGAATTGGCTATGAAAAAGTTCTGTGTAAAGAGGAGAACAGCGATGGAGAACAGGTGGAAATGGGTGATTTTGACGCTCCTGATCAGCCTGCTCGGCTTCGGTATCGCCGGATGCAGCGGCCGGGGCGCCGAGCGAGTAGCCGTGGGCGCAGTGCCTGCCAGAAGCGGCCAGATCGCCAAGGCGGTAGTCATTTCAGGCGTCCTGACGCCGAACCAGTCAGTGAGCATCTTCAGCAAGGTATCCGGCCAGGCGCAGACGGTGGGAGCGGAGGTGGGAGACCGGGTCCGGGCCGGCCAACTGCTGGTACAGATTGACACCAAGGAATTGAATGCTCAACTGCAGCAGGCGCAGGCGGCGGTACAGGCGGTCAGAGACCAGGCCGGGCAGGCCGAGATCGGGATCGCCAACGCCAAATCAAATCTGGATATGGGACAGAAGTCCTATGATCGGACAAAGATGTTGTTTGACAACGGGGCGGCCTCCCAGAGCCAGCTGGATGATGCCCAGAACAAGCTGGATCAGGCGAACAACGCCTATGCCAACGCCAACAAGCAATACCAGACCGCCAGCGGTTCCGGCCTCGCTCAGGCGGAGGCGGCGGCCAACCTGCTCCAAGTGGAGATCGGCAACGGGAGGATCGCCAGCCCGATCGACGGCATCATCAGCAACCGCAGCATCGATCCCGGGGGGATGGCCTCTCCGAGCGCTCCATTGATGACCGTCGACGATACCTCCGCCCTGAAGCTGCAGGGCAGTGTCTTCCAGGACGCCGTGCCCCTGTTGGCCATTGGCCAGAAGGTCCCGGTGAGCGTCGATGCCCTGCCCGGCCGGAGTTTCGAGGGCCAGATCACCCAGGTCGGACCGGTGGCTTCGGCCACGGGGCAGTATTTCCCGGTGGTGATCAGCCTGCAGAACCCCGGCATACTGCTGGCCGGCATGACCGCCAGGGCCACCTTCAACCTGGCGGCACCGGCCGGAGTGATCGTACCCCTGTCCGCCGTGCAGAGCGAGGACGGCAGAGATTACGTCTATGTCGTCGACGGCGGCTCGGCGCACAGGCGCCAGGTGGCCCTGGGCCTGAGAGGCGCCAGCGACGTGCAAGTGGTATCAGGGGTGCAGGTGGGCGAGCGGGTGGCCACCTCCAATGTGAGCATGCTGTGGGATAGCATGGCGGTGACAGAGGCGACTGCGTCGAAGATCTAGCGTGGGCAGCTCACCTGGTGATTGCCCGGAAAAATGCAACCGCCCGCTAGGTTCCTGTCTGGTCCTAGTAGGCGGTCGTTAAGGTGGTGCAATATTTTTGTTGTTCATCTGTTTTCGTTACTTGATGCCCAGTTCTTTGGTGATGTAGCCGTACATCTGGTAGAGGTCGTAGTAGGGGTATTCGAACCGCTCTGTCCCGTTCCCGGCCATCTTGCCCTGCTCTGCTGCCACCAGGTGCAGTCTCGCATCCTTGCCTCGTTCCGGCTCCTCGATGTTCCTCAGCGCTACTGCCATTTTAATCTCTCCCTTCAGTTTGTCGCCGTTCCCGGCGGTCTTGCCAGTGGTCAGTTGCCGTACCTACTTGATGCCCAGTTCTTTGGTGATGTAGCCGTACATCTGGTAGAGGTCGTAGTAGGGGTATTCCATCTGTGTCGTTGCAGTTCCGGCTGTCTGACCCAGCTCTGTTGCCACCAGGTGCAGCCTTCCTGTCTCTTCACCGAACCGCTCGAGTTCCTCTCTCCTCAGTGCCACTGCCATTTTGTTCTCCCCCTTTTGTTCGGGCGCCGCTTCCGGCTACCCGTTTATTTTTTTGTTCTCACTTATACATTAAAGCAAGACGCGTGCCACAATCGGGGGTGAGGCCGAGAATTATCCCAACTGGGGAGACAGTGAGCGATAACCCGGTTCTGGGCGATCGGCAGTGAGGAAGGGGGGCTGATGAGGCGGCTTTGGGCTGCTGAAGGAGCCAGGCTTCCGAAATAGCGGAAACGGTTCCGAAAAAACGGAGCGGGACATGAATAAAAAAGCCGCAGGAGCAGTGTTCCTGTGGCTGGATAGCTAACCCTGCGGTTGATTAGCAAACGGAGGGCCGATTAACCAGCCAGGCAATCAGGCCAGCAGGCGCGGGAAGATGGAGATCGCCACCAACAGTCCGGTCAAGCTGACCATGATCGCCACAGTCACCCAGGAGACGGCATTGAAGCCCCGGGAGTTGGTGTAGCGGCCCATGATATCCTTGTTGTTGATCAGGATCAGCATGAAGATCAGCACGAAGGGCAGCAGCATCCCGTTGGCCACCTGCGACCAGAGCATGACTCCGATCAGGGGGATGTTCGGGATCAGGATCAGCCCCGCCCCAGTGGCCACCAGGCCAGTGTATAGCCAGTAGAAGACCGGGGCCTCGCTCCACTGCTTGTCGATCCCCGCCTCCAGGCCCAGAGCCTCACAGACATAATAGGAGGTGGCCAGGGGCAAGATCGAGGCCGAAAACACCGAGGCGTTGAACAGGCCGAAGGCGAACAGCAATCCCGCCCACTTGCCTGCCAGCGGCTGTAGGGCAATCGCCGCATCGCGGGCCGTCTCGATGTGGATGTGGTGCGCGTTGAGCGTGGCGGCGCAGGCCACCACGATGAACACGGCGATTACATCGGTCATGATGCAGCCCAGGATCACATCCATCCGGGAGTACTTGTACTCCTTGACGGAGATCCCCTTCTCCACCACCGCCGACTGTAAATAGAACTGCATCCAGGGGGCGATGGTGGTGCCGATCAGCCCGATCAGCATGGCCAGGTAGACCGGGTCGAAGCTGAAGGATGGAAGCACCATCTCCTTGAACACCACTCCCCAGTGGGGTTTGGCCATGATTGCCGAGGGGATGTAACACAGATACAGGGCCGAGGCGAACAGGAAGACCCGTTCCACCATCTTGTAGGAGCCCTTGATCACGATCCACCAGACCAGGAAGGCCACGAGCGGCACCATGATATACTTCGTGAGGCCGAAAATCTCTGTGCTGGCGGCCACTCCGGCAAATTCGGCTACCGTGTTGCCGAGGTCAGCCAGCAACAGGGCCACCATCACGAACAGGATCACCTTGACCCCGAACCGCTCCCTGATCAGGTCGGACAGTCCCTTCCCGGTGACGGCCCCCATGCGGGCGCTCATCTCCTGAACCACGATCAGGGCCAGGGTCAGGGGAATGAAGACCCAGAGCAGCTTGTAGCCGAGGGAGGCCCCGGCTACCGAGTAGGTGGTGATGCCGCCGGCGTCGTTGTCCACGTTGGCGGTGATGATCCCTGGCCCCATAATTGCTAGAAACAGGAATAGCGTTTGAAACAGGTTGAATTTCTGGAATCCTTTCACGGCCTCCACCTCCTCCCGAACTTGCTCCCGGTCATGAAGTCAGTGAAGCTTTCCAGCCCGCCGCGGTCCGGGAACGCCGTCTCCATCACGTCGTCCACCGTGATGATCCCCAGCAGCACGCCTTGCTCATCCACCACCGGCAGGGCCAGCAGGTCATACTTGGTGACGACCTCCTGCACCTTGCGCAGATCGTCCTCTGCCTCTACACTGACGATGCGAGTCAGCATGATATCGCCCAACTTCGTCTGCTGGGGGGCCACGATCAGGTCCCGCAGCGACACCACTCCCTTGAGGACCTCGTTATGGTCGACGATGTAGAGGTAGTAGATAGTATCGGCCGAGGGCTGCAGCTCCCGTAGCCGGTTGATGCAGGCCTCCGTGGTGATGTCCGCCGGGAAGGAGATGAACTCGGTGGTCATCAGGGCCCCGGCGGTTTTCTCCTCATATTCCATCAGCTCCCGGACATCCTCGGCCTCCTCATGCCCCATCAGATCCAGCAGTTCGCGGGACTTCTCCTCAGGCAGCTCGCCCAGGATATCCGCGGCCTCGTCCGGCGGCATATCCGCCAGCAGCTTGGAGGCCTGGGCGGTATCCATGCCGGTGATGATCTCCACTTGGGTATTGATATCCACCTCGGTCAGGGCTTCGATGGTGGTCTGCTGGTCCAGGCCGGCCAGCAATTGGCTGCGGCTGATATTGTCCAGGTCCTCGATGATATCTGCCAGGTCAGCGGGGTGCAGATCATTTAAGGAGGGGCGCTCCAGAGTCAGACGCAGGCTGTCCATCCTGGTCTCCAGCGGCTTGATGTACTTCCAGTCCACCAGGTTCTGGGGCCGGCCCTTGACCAGGGCCTCCATGCCGATGCGGCGCAGCAGGCCGCGCACGCCCACGTCCACCGCCACCAGGATCAGCTTGGGAGAGGTGCCGCTGTCGATCCAGGCCAGCATGATGTCGTTGACCCGCACCAGTTTCGATCCCTTGGTATCGATGATCTGCTTGTCGAGCAGCCACTTGCCCACGTAGATCTCCTGCTCCTCCAAGGGGCGAAGGTCCTCGGTGAAGGCCACATTGAGCCGGATGCTGCGTTCATCCCACCGCTCGATCTGGCTGATCTCGATCAGTTTTTGGACGTGTTTGGCAAACTTGATCCCGATCACCCTGGGATAGTAGTTGTCCCAGTGCACCGCCATATCCCGCAGCCGCCCGACCAATTTACCATCCCGGTCGAAAATCTGCCTGCCGAGCACCTGACTCAAGAAGAATTCCCTCTGCGCAATGACCTTTTCCATGGCCTTCCCCTCCTCGCTCAACGGGGCTGTGCCCCGGTATTAAACTCCCCTGCTCCTGTCACCAGCATACTCGCAGCTCCTGCCGGAGGTGCTGCTGGCAGCGGTGGCATATTTACCCAATAAAAAAGTCCTCCCCGCGGGAAGACTCAGCCTATAAATACATATAAACCCCATCCCCCCACTCGTTGAGCTTTAGCACGTGCATGGCTTAGAGATTGGTCTCAGCCACATTAGGTAAAACCTTAAGCCGGTAATACCTGTTGACCCATTTGGCGTCTTTCGACGTTTCCGGGTAGTGGCGTCTGTCCACACAGAAGCCTCGCCTAACGAAGGAATGCCTTTATTCAATTTTCGCGTTGATTATATAATGAAAGCTGGAAAAAGACAAGCTGGAAACTCTAGTGTGTGTCGTCGGTCAGCGATAATGTCATGGTATAACTCCGCAGGGAAAATGTCATCCCTCCTCAGACAGATACACTGGGAGGATGAAATTACTAACTGGGATTACTTGATGGGCAGGACCTGGGCCAAGGCCTGAACAGGGATGGCCAGGGCTCTGGTCTCTGGTTTGCCATTTATAGTCAGGCTGATGCTGGCAAAAACAATGCCCGCTACCTGGGCCTGGTCGTTGATGACCGGGCTGCCGCTATTGCCCGGATTGATAGGGATTTTGATCTCAAAGACAGGAGACTGGGTATCCTTCATTTGATAGAATTCGCCGACTACACCCCTCTGCGATATTTGTTCAAAACCCAGCGGGTTGCCGATGATCGTGACAGTATCGCCGTTTTGTACATGATCTTTCAGATCAAGGGGTAAAACCGGAAGATTATTGCCGGCAAGCTTGATTACAGCTAGATCGGCACCGGGGACGAGGGTAAATTGGTCAGAATAATATTTCTTGCCATCGTCAAAGGTGACAGAGACGCTGCGCGCATTAGCGATGACGTGTTGATTGGTGATGATCACGCCTGTCGGGGATATGTTAAAACCGGTCCCCTGGTGTACCGCGGTATTAAAAGGCCCGTCTATGGCAGTAGCCTCGATGCTGACTACGGCCGGCTTACAGCGCTGGACGATCTGATCTGCCATGAGCGCCCTGTTCTGTTCTAAAAAGGGCAGCTTGGCGGAGAACAGTGCGGTGAAGTTGGGGATGATAAACACGATAAAGGCTAAGAGAGTCAAAATGGCCAGCGTTTTGATCAGGCAGCCGGGTCCTCTTTTAGTGACTACTTCATTTTCTGAAAGATCCTCTTCTTCGGCAATCTCATTACTTCCATCATTCTCTTGCATCTATACACCTATATATTGTGTTTGACGTAGCTAAAGTCTAACATGAACTGCTGTGCAAGGCGAATGCGTATTCTATTAAGATGATATTTTCTCAGTCCCGATAAAGCACTTTGGAGGTGGCATTTTCTCAGTCCATTGACAGTCGGAAAAGTTTGTTTAGATGGCGACGTTATAATGGATGATTTTAGGATTGCAATCAGCGATCTACAATTGTGGCTTGAGCCAGATTATGGTAGCATGATTATTAACTGCATGAGATACGTAATACAACAAGGTGACTGCAACTATGTCTATCAGATGGCAGGTTGATGAACAGCGGAGCCGGGCACTGCATCAGGAACTGCAGCGTATTATTGATTTCTGCCCGCAATTAAGGATAAAAAAACTTATCTTATGTGGCTCGGTAGGGCGCGGCGAGGTTACAGCAACCAGCGACCTGGACCTGATCGCCGTGCAGGATACCACGTTTCCCTTCAAGCAGCGGCTCGAGGATTTTTATAATACGGTACTGCCCCGCCTGGCCGTAGATGTGTTGATCTATACTCCTCAGGAGTTGACCGAGTTGGCCACAAAACGGGAATTCATCCGGCGCCTGATCGAGGAAGGTAGGATTGTCTATGAAGAATAATCCGCGAGAAGAAGCTGAGCGATGGTGGCTGCAGGCGTCCCCACCAGGTATCCCAATGGGCTTCCCGGAGGGATCCCCGCTGATGCTTTTGACAAGAGCGATGCCGAACGCGCCCTGTCGTTGGCGCAACTGGTGCTAAGCCTGATCGGTCAAAAAACTGGCCTGCCCGGAGCCTGAATATCCGCTCAGCAAGCGCCGGTTAAAAACTTGGATCAAAATTAGACCCGCAAGGGTTTTTTTCTTTGGCCGGATTCCCTGGCATCTTTCTATCACCAGCCGGACATTGCGTGTTTACAATGCAATTGCTCTCACGCTGGGATTGGCATAGTTTGATGAGATGCACAGGATATGCGTTGCTCTATCCTCCAGCATAGTACGGCAACTTTGTCAGTGCTGAGAAATAAAAGCAAAATCATATATTAAAAGAAAATATTTGCAGGAATCAAATGGAAATTGTCGAAGTAAGAAGCATAATTTTTCGATCATGCTCCGGGAGATGGCGCAGGTTGCTCGAAAAATTCCGGGTGCCAGGGGATGATGGATTCACCTCATTATGTCTATGGTTGAAACTCGGGAAATTGGTGCACATCGACAAGAGCATTGTGTTCTGGCTAGGGACGATCCACATCGCGTAGAACCGAACCGGCGATCGGCTTCCGGCGATCAGGCAAAAGCTCTTCCTGGTCGCTTTGGTGCAGTCGATATTGAGAGCATCGCATAACCTCCACAGAAATCATTCCCATCTAATATTAATTTACAGACTGATCAATGACTGCAGTATCCATTGCTATACTGAAAATTGGACACTGAAAACAATTCAGTCGATCCTGCATTCGTAGACGGGATGGCAGACAACCATATTGGATTGGAAGTACGCAGGGAGGCTTGAGAAGAATGTCGGGCAGGCAGCAACTCGAGCGGATCATGGAGATAGACCGGCAAGTGCGCTCCGGTCGCTATCCGAATGCGCTACGCCTGGCTAAAATACTGGAGGTCAGGGAGCGGACCATCTACCAGGACCGCCAGTTCCTGATCGACAGGCTCGGAGCGCCGCTTGCCTACGACAGTGGTCACGGGGGATGGTGTTATACCGATGACACCTATATTCTCCCCAGCATGATGGTCACCGAAGGGGAACTGCTGGCTTTCTTCCTGAGCGTGGAGGCGGCGCGGCGCTGCCTGGGGACATCCTTCGAACCGTCCCTGCGCTCCGCCATGGACAAGATCTCCAGAGGGCTAAAGGCCCCGGTGGAGGTGACCCTGGAGGAGATCCGGGAGTGCTATATCTTTGCTACCCTCCCCACCGTAAGCGTCCGGGAGGAACTACTGCTCAGCCTGCACCGGGCGACCAAGGAGCGGCGCCAGGTGCAGATCTACTACTATACTGCCAGCCGGGACTGCTGGCAGGAACGGGTGGTGGAGCCCTACCATCTCTATAACCGGAACGGCGACTGGTACCTGATCGCCTTCGACCACCCGCGCTCCGATTTTTGCATTTTTCACACCGGGCGCATCGACCGGTGGGAGATAATGAATTCAATATTCGAGCGGGATTCGAACTTCCATCTGGGAGATTGGATGGCGCAGGCCTTTCAAATGGAGCGGGGAGAACAGCCGGTGGAGGTGGCGGTGCGCTTCGATGCCTATCAGGCCCCTTACATCAGGGAACGTCGCTGGCATCCCACTCAACAAGTCGAAGAGTTGCCCAACGGAGGTCTGATGTTACGTCTCCAGGTCGGCAGTCTGGATGAGGTCAAGCGCTGGGTACTGTCCTACGGTAGTCATGCCACAGTGCTCGCCCCGCCGGGCCTCAGGGAGGAGGTGGCCACCGAGGCCTGTTCTATGGCTGCATTATATGATAAAGCATCAACGATAATGGCAGCTCGATAACGAGCTGCTAGGCAGCAGAATTATGCAAGATGCTATCAGGCCACGCCTTCGCGGAGAGGGGGGCGGTACAAGCCCTAGGCGGCAGTTTGGTAAAAAAAGAAGGGATTATCACTCTATCGGGCTTCGATCTCCAGGCTTTTGCCGCAGGCTCTGGCTATCTTGGCCAGGCTCTCCAGGTGGGGGACGACTTTGCCGCTCTCCATCCTGGCGATGGCAGACTGCGTGGTGCCTATTTTCCGGGCGAGTTCTGCCTGGGAAAGCCCGGCCTTATTGCGCAGCCGGATGATCAAGCTGGCAAGTTTGTATTCTAGTTCATAACTATCCCAAGCTGTTTTGAAAGCTGGATCTTTCAGTTCATCTTGCAGAGCTTCCCGGTAATCCAGCATGATTTATCGCTCCTTTGCACGGTACTCGGCTATTTTCTGATGTACAGTCTTCAAAATACGTTGCGGTATCCTGGTCGTCTTCTTTGTATAGCCATGTATGATCACCAGCGTGCCAGCTCCCACAGGCCCTCATATCCTGAAATTCGCTTTACGTGGGGCTCTGCAATCAAAGGCCAATGATTGGCAAGGAGTTCGATCCCGCGATACACCTTGGCCCGAATTGCCGGGCCGAGTGAACGCAGATAATCAATAACCGGCTCGATATCAATCGTAATCATTTTACAGCCCAGCACTATTATAGCATTGCCGCTATAATAGCACAATTACTGGTTATTTCAAAACAGGAAAATAAACGGCGTGCCAGCATATCTTGCCTCAACATATTGAAAGGGGCAATGGTTGAATGCATAAAGATCGTTATATTTACCCGGCAATCTTTGACTATTCCAAAGATGGGATCGCGATCGAATTTCCCGATCTGCCCGGCTGCCTCCCCTGCGCCAAGACCACTGAGGAAGCCGTGAACAATGCCAGAGAGGCTGTAGCCCTGCACCTGCACAGCATGGAACAGGACGGAGAAACTATACCTGAGCCAACACCCGTTGACAGGCTCAAACTTGAAGCCAACCAGATCCCGATCCTGATCGAGATTTTCATGCCCCTGTAACGCGAGGCTATAGAAAATAGTGAAGTATAAATAGAAAAGGCAAATCGATAGTCTAAACCTGCAGAAACAGTTTGTATTCTAGATTACCTTATAATTATAGATAATTTATGATTACAGGAGCAGATACTATGGATAATGAACGACAATGCTCACATTCACAAGTTGTAAAAGAGTTTATTGCCCATTGCCGCAAAAAAGATGGCGCAAAACAGAGCTTATGGCATCACTTGACCGGGGTCTCCTTGTTAGCAGGTCGATTTGCTTCTAAAATTGGCCTGGAAAAACAGGGAGAATTAATAGGGTTATTGCATGATCTGGGGAAAGCAAGTCTTGAATTTGACCAATATATCAGATCTGCAACGGGATTGATTGATCCGGATGAAGATGGTTATGTGGATTCGAAAGAAAAGAAAGGGAAAATAGACCATTCCAGTGCTGGCGCCCAATTTATCTATCAACATTATTTTAATAAAGGCAAGGAAAGCTTATGGGTTTCACAGATATTGTCTTTAATAATTGCATCCCATCATACTGGACTGATTGATTGTTTGACAACTGATGGCGTTGATAATTATTCCAGGAGGATGAATAAACCGGCTGAGAAAACTCGTGTCGAAGAAGCAGTTTTAAATTTAGATGATAGTATTAAATTAAAAATAGAGACTATATTATCAAATAGTCAATTTATTAATGTATTTAATCAAAAGTTAGTATCATTGCAGCAGAATAATGATTCGTCGGAAACAATGATGTTTAAAAGTGGATTATTAATAAAATTTATTTTTAGCTGTCTTATTGATGCAGATAGACTAGATACTGCAGATTTTGAATTTCCTGAATACGCAAAGCAAAGGAATCAAGGATATTATAAGGAATGGTCTATTCTCATAGAACGATTAGAAATATATTTGAGTAGGTTTAATAGTAATAGTAAAGTCAATATGCTACGTCAAGATATCTCTAATCATTGCTTGGAATTTTCGAATAAACCGAAAGGCCTCTATCAACTGACCGTGCCGACAGGAGGTGGCAAAACGCTTTCCAGCTTGCGCTTTGCTTTGAATCATGCCAAAAAGCACAATATGGATAGAATTATTTATGTTATACCATTTACTTCGATTATTGATCAAAATGCCCAAAAGGCTAGAGAAGCCCTCGAAGAACAGATGCCTGATGGATCCTATTTAAATAATATTGTCTTGGAGCACCATTCAAATTTAACGCCGGAAAGTGAGAATGCTCGTCAGAAACTTTTGTCTGAAAACTGGGATATGCCAGTGGTATATACGACTATGGTTCATTTTTTGGAATCCTTATTTAGTTCCGGGACTAGAGATGCACGGAGGATGCATCAGCTTGCTAACGCGGTGATTATCTTCGATGAAATCCAAACGCTTCCCATCAGATGTGTGCATCTTTTTAATCTAGCCGTGCGTTTTCTAATTGAAAATTGTGGATCGACAGTGGTGCTTTGTACTGCCACACAACCCCTTCTAGATAAGATAACTCCTGTTCAGAGAGCGTTGCAGATCACACCCGAACAACAGATGATGCCAGATGTTCATAGGCTTTTTCAGGAATTGAAACGTGTAATTGTTTATGACCGTCGGAAAAAGGCAGGCTGGACAGACTCTGATGTAGCAGAACTTGTAAAACAAGAATTAGACCTGACGGGTAGCGTTTTGATTGTGGTAAACACCAAGAAAGAGGCTATCAATTTATTTCAAGAATTAGAAAAATGTCAGAGCGCGAAAATATTTCATCTTAGTACAAATATGTGTCCTGCGCATCGCATTATAATCTTGAATGAGATTAGAGAGTTATTGGGCGAGGAACCTGTCATCTGTGTTAGCACGCAGCTCATTGAGGCCGGGATAGATATTGATTTTGGAAGCGTTATCCGCTATCTGGCAGGTCTTGATTCAATAGGGCAGGCTGCCGGTAGATGTAACCGGAATGGTAATAGGCCGATGCCAGGAAGGGTCTTTATTATCAATCCGAAGGATGAGAACTTGGATCGACTGAAAGATATCAGGATTGGAAAAGAGAGAGCTGAGCGAGTTCTCGGTGAATTCAGGGATGATCCCAAGCAGTTTGATGAAGATATTATTGGTCTGAAGTCCTTGGAGCGCTATTATCAATATTATTTTTATCAAAGAAACGATGAGATGTCCTACAAGGTTGACGGAAGATCAGTGATTGGCAGAGAAGATAATCTATTCGATCTTTTGTCTAATAATCATCTGTCTGTCCAAGCATATCAGAGAATCAATAATGATTCTTTCCCCCAGATATGTTGCCGGCAATCATTTTTGGCAGCGTCAAAGGCATTTCAGGCAATTGATTCATTCACTCGCGGCGTTATTGTTTCTTATGGGGTTGGCGAACGAATCATCAATGAACTCTGCGCTTCAGATAACTTGGAGAAACAATACAAATTATTGAAAGAGGCACAGAGATATTCCGTCAATCTATTCCCATATGAATTTGAAAAATTGGCAGGGCAACAGATTATTCGTGAAGTCCAGAGTGGGGCTGGTATTTATTATCTTGATAAGCAATACTACAGCGATACATTTGGTATGAGTCAAATAGCAATCAATGAAATGGAAAATTTAATATTTTAGGAGGTGCAACATGGAAAACAAGGTGGACTTTAAGGTGTATGGGAAATACGCTCTATTTACTGACCCATTAACTAAGATTGGTGGCGAGAAGTATTCTTACCAAATTCCTACTTATCAGGCCTTAAAGGGGATCATGGAATCCGTCTACTGGAAGCCCACAATTATTTGGGTTATTGATAAGATGCGGGTGATGAAAGCAATCAGAACACAGACACGGAGTGCCAAGCCATTGAATTATGGTGGCGGTAATTCACTATCGATCTATACTTATCTCTCTGATGTGGAATACCAGGTGCAGGCGCATTTTGAATGGAACCTGAACCGGGTAGACATGACCAACGACCGTAATGAGAACAAGCATTTTTTTGTTACCAGACGGATGATCGAAAAGGGTGGTAGGAGGGATATTTATTTGGGATCGCGCGAGTGCCAGGGCTATGTGGAGCCCTGCCATTTTGGTGAAAGTCAAGGATTTTACGACCAATACGGAGAGTTGAGCTATGATCTGATATTCCATGGTTTTGATTATCCCGATGAAACGGGAAAAAGAGAACTTAGTTCAAGATTTTGGCGACCAAAGATGATCAATGGCATTATAGAATTTATCCGCCCGGAAGATTGCAGCATCCACAAGTTTGTCAGGTCAATGTCGGCGGATTCACCCATCTCGGTTGGGTTGGATGAAGATGGACTCTTAGTAGGATACTCCGAAAAGGAGGCTGAGCGATGAGTTGGATACACAGACTCTATGAGACATATGAGAATTGCCAGTCGATGATTGGCCCTGGTTCTGATGAAAATAAAGTACCGCTGCTACCGATTTGCCATACAACTCAGCAGGCGCAGATAGAGATAGTCATTGATGCAGATGGCAACTTTCGGCGTGCAAAAGTAATACCCAAGAATGAGGCAAGAACTATTGTGCCATGTACGGAAGAGTCCGGGGGAAGAACTAGTGGACCCGCTGCACATCCACTTTGCGATAAGTTACAGTATGTGGCTGCGGACTATGAAAAATATGGGGGGACAAAAAAGCATTATTTTAATTTTTATCACGAGTTGTTAAGAAAATGGTGCGAGTCAGAACATTCGCACCTAAAAGCTAAAGCTATTTTGAAATATATTGAAAAAGGGAATGTAATCGAAGATCTCGTCAACAATCAAATACTATATATTGGATCTGATAGCAAGTTTTTGGATAAGTGGGATAAGAAAAACGGTGATGCGCCTGATATTTTTAAAGTATCAGTTGGTTCTGAACAGTCAGATGCGTTTGTCCGCTGGAGAATTGAAATTCCCAATGAGAATCAAGACTCAGTCTGGACTGATTTTAGTTTGTTTGCGAGCTGGATTAATTATTATTCATCTACCAAAGAAGATAGGGGGCTCTGTTATGTCGTAGGGGATGATCTGCTTGTGGCCGAGCAGCATCCGGCAAAGCTGAGAAACGATGGGGATAAGGCCAAGCTCATCTCCTCAAATGATATAAGCGGGTTTACTTTTCGCGGCCGTTTTCTGTCGGCAAGACAGGCGTGTACAGTAAGTTTTGAAGTTACACAAAAAGCACATAACGCCCTTCGCTGGTTAATCAGCAGGCAAGGCTACAGAAGAGGTGAACAGGCAATTGTGGCATGGGCCACTTCCGGAAAAGAGATACCGGATCCATTGGCAGATCCTTTTTCAATATTAGGGATTGAGGGGGTGCAGAGTGATTCTGATGTATCAGTATATACTGCTCAAGAATTAGCACTCAAGTTAAAGCAGAGAATTGCCGGTTATGGTATGAATATTGGCCTTGGGACTCGTGTAGTGGTCATGGGAATGGATTCGGCAACACCGGGACGCATGGCCATAACTTTTTATCGTGAGCTGGATGGCTCAGATTTTTTGAAAAGGATTGATAATTGGCATGAAACATGCAGATGGATTCATGACTACCGCTCAAAGGAGGTAATTGACTCTCGAACCGGAAGCAAGAAAAAAGTGCATATTAGATTTCTTGGGGCACCTGCCCCAGTCGATATAGCGGAAGCGGTCTATGGGGGCAGGGTGGATGATCGGCTTCGTAAATCAACTGTGGAGCGGATTCTCCCTTGTATTATTGACGGACAGAAAATTCCGAGAGATCTGATTGAATCATCTGTCCAACGGGCATCTAATCGGGTGGGTATGGATGACTGGGAATGGAATAAAACGCTCAGCATCGCCTGTGCGCTTTATAAGAAATATCATGACAAGGAGGGCCTGGATTTGGCGTTAGATGAAAATCGGAAAACAAGAGACTATTTGTATGGAAGACTGCTTGCCTTAGCGGACAGCTTGGAACAATGGGCTTTGAATGAAAGTAGAGAAAACCGTCAAACGAATGCGGCAAGGCTCATGCAGAGGTTCGCGGACCATCCCTTTACAACATGGAGAACAATCGAGCTTGCATTAGAGCCTTATAAGACAAGGTTGGGCAATAAATCATTAAAGAGACAACATTTATTATCTGAAGTGATTGCTATGTTTGCGCAAGATGACTTTCTCAATGATAAAAAGCTGACCGGAGAATTTTTGTTAGGTTATCATTGCCAGCGTGAGGCCCTCAGGAATCAAAAAGAGGTATGAGAAAAGATTCAGCAATAAGATTGATAGATAACAATTAATTAACGGGGTTTTGATATTTGAAAATAATAATTTAATGAGGAGGATGCTCATGGAAACCCTGAAAAACAAAATTGATTTTGGTGTGATTGTTACTGTAAAAAATGCTAACCCGAATGGAGATCCCTTGAACGGAAACCGACCCCGAGTCAATTATGATGGTTATGGAGAACTGTCGGATGTTTGTATCAAACGGAAGATAAGAAATCGTTTAATGGAGGCAGGATATGAGATTTTTGTGCAATCTGATGATAATAGAGTTGATGGATATAGAAGCCTTCGCGCAAGAGCCGAAGGCGAATTGAAGGGCGTTGGTGTAAAGGATGAGAAGGAATATCGAGAGGAGGCTTGTCGGAAATGGATAGATGTGCGATCTTTCGGACAGGTTTTCGCATATAAAGGTAGCAATAAGAAAGCTAAGAAAGATGAAGAGGGTGGTGAAGAGCAGGGGGTTTCTATCGGTATCCGTGGGCCGGTATCTATTCATCCTGCTTTTAGTATTAGTCCGATCGGTATATCTAGTATTCAGATAACAAAAAGCGTGAGCGGGGAGGGCGATGGAACAAAAAGAGCTTCTGATACTATGGGAATGAAGCATCGGGTGGACCATGGAGTATATGTATTCTATGGAGGCATAAATCCCCAGCTGGCCAGCAAAACCGGTTTCAGCGATGAAGATGCCGAAGCCATCAAGCATGTTTTGATTAATTTGTTTCAAAATGATGCCTCTTCTGCAAGACCGGAAGGCAGTATGGAAGTTTATAAAGTCTACTGGTGGAAACATAATAATAAAAATGGTCAGTACTCATCTGCAAAAGTTCATCGCTTGTTAAATATATCTTTAAAGTTTGGCGTGACCGATCCGAAGGATATTTCTGATTATGAAATCGAACTTAAGACGTTACCGGATTTAACGCCAGAGATTATAGACGGTCTCTAGGCGGGAGTGGTTCTTGATGTATAACTCGGAAGATGATCTTCTGCCGTTGTCCGGCATACAGCATTTTGCTTTCTGTGAGAGACAGTGGGGGTTGATCCATGTTGAAAATCAGTGGCTTGAAAATGTTCGCACTGTAGAAGGAAAACTTTTGCATCAGAGAGCGGATGATCCCTACTTTACGGAAACTCGTGGAGATGTCAAGATCATACGTTCAGTACCGCTCATCTCCAAAACGCTTGGACTTTACGGCGTGGCGGACGTGATTGAATTGCACAAAGAGCCGGATAGTTCTGGTACAGGTTATAGTATCGTTGAATATAAACGGGGGAAACCGAAACCTGATGACAGGGATGAGGTTCAATTATGTGCTCAGGCTATATGCCTGGAAGAAATGCTCTCTATCACGCTCGATTATGGTTATATGTTCTATGGCGAGACAAAACACAGGCACCGCATAGATTTTAACCAGACGTTGAGGGATCGGGTCCGCATGCTATCAGAAAGAATGCATACGCTGTTTGCCCAAGGAGAAACCCCACAGCCAATAAAGAGCAGTAAGTGCAAGAACTGTTCCCTGTTGGATATTTGTATCCCTAAACTTGCAAATAGCAAAAAAAAGACAGAGCAATATCTAGGGGATATAATTAAAGAAATGGAGAACGGCTGAGTGGGTGATAACTTGTATGAGAAGAATGCTGAATGGAGTCTGTAAAATAAATTGTGCTTCTGCTCTTTCCTGAATCTTTGGTTTACAATAACAACAGGAAAGGCAGGGACA
>JBEKKU010000031.1:0-19349 GCA_050010575.1 Thermacetogeniaceae bacterium
GCTGAAGCGATGAGCGGCATGGGTGGGGATCGCGTCGAACTGTGGGATGACGAGGATCAGTTTTTCTACGACGTTCTGCACCTGCCCAACAACGATCAGGTTCGGCTCAAAGTTCGTTCGATGGTGGGGCTGATCCCGCTGTATGCGGTGGGTGTGTTCACCTCATTCACCCTGTCCCAGTCCGGGATGTTCGTGCACTGGCTGCGCCAGAAAGGCGAGCATTGGCATTACAAGGCGTTTATCAACGGACTGGGCGCGGTAGTCACTGTGGTCGCGGTGCTGATCATCGGCGTCACCAAGTTCATGATGGGGGCTTGGATCGTCATATTGTTGATCCCGCTGATTATCCTTGGGATGCTCCGCATTCGCAAACACTATGCCACTGTCGCCTCCCGGCTGAATATATCCAATGAGGAATTGCCAAATTTAAGATTCGAAACTCATTATTTTCATCACGTGATCGTTCCGATCGACAGTCTGAATGCCATGGTGGTCAATGCTCTGCGTTATGCCAAGAGCCTGGGGCCCAATGTGGAGGCCTTCCATGTGGAGACTTTCATCGGGGAGGCCGACAAACTGAGGCGCAAGTGGGAGTTACTCCACACCGATGTTCCCCTGATCGTCAAGCACTCTCCCTACCGCGAAGTGGTTGGGCCCCTGATCGAGTATATCGAGTCCGAGGAGCACGCCTCCCAGCCCGGCGACATCATTACCGTACTGCTGCCCCAGTTTATCGTCACTAAGTGGTGGGACCTGGCTTTGCATAACAACACCAGTATCTTTATCGCCAATGCCCTGTTCCGGGAGCGGAACATCGTCGTCTCAGTGCTCCCATTCTATCTCGAAGATATGGGCGGCAGCGAAAGCGACGGGAAGACTGTAGCAGGTTGTGCTAATCTGGATGAAAGCAAACAGGAGAGCGGCGAAGAAACAGAGCATACAACAGAGCACGCAGAGGAAGAGTGAGCACGATGGATGAGTCTTGATGAGCGGTAACGCAGTCCAAGCTCAGGGTATTTTAACGGTATTTCTGGGGGCAGCGGCAGGAGTCGGGAAAACCTACGCCATGCTGGAGATGGCGCGGACCCGGATGATGGATACCACGGATGTCGTGGCCGGATGGGTGGAAACGCACGGACGGCCTGAAACTGAAGCATTGCTCGACCAAATCCCGGCCATTGCTCCCAGGAGTTCGGCCTCCCTCGAAAAAGATTTTGCAGAGATGGACCTTGATGGCATTCTCCGGCGCAGGCCAAAAATTGTGCTCGTAGATGAACTGGCGCATGTCAATTTGGCAGGGGCGCGCCATGCCAGGCGCTATCAGGACGTGGAAGAACTCCTGGCTGCCGGGATCGATGTCTACACCACGATGAGCATCATGCACCTGGAAAGCTTGAATGACATGGTGGCGCGCATTACCGGAATGGTAGTGCACGAAACGGTACCAGACCGGATATTGGAACAGGCTGTCATTCAGGTGGTTGATATAACACCAGAAGAGCTTATGCAGCGCTTGAAGGAAGGCAAGATTCACTTTCCCGAAGGCGCTGCCGAAGAGATGCGCAAATTCTTTCGCCCCGGCAATATCAATGCTCTGCGGGAGTTGGCCCTGCGGCAGACAGCGCGGGGTGTCGACCGGCAACTGGAAACCTACATGCAAAAACATGCCATTAACGGACCCTGGCCGGCGGGTGAAAGGGTGATGATCTGCATTAGCTCCAGCCCTTTTGCCACCCAGCTGATCCGTATCGGAAGCCGCCTGGCTGACAGCTTGCAGGCCGAGTGGATGGTAGTGCACGTGGATACCCTGCGCTCCGATGCTCATCATGAGGCGGCAAAAAACAGCCTGAACGCTCATTTTCATCTGGCGGAAGAGCTCGGAGCCGAGACGATGGTCCTGCCAGGAAATGATGTGGCAGAAGAACTGCTTCGGGTGGCCAGAAAGCGCAATGTCACCCATATTGTGATTGGAAAGCCTTTGCGCTCCAGGCTGGGTGATTTCTTGCATGGACCGATAGTAGATAAGGTGATCAGGGGCAGCACCGGCATTGGCATCCATATTTACCCGGGAGAATCACAGCACTTCGGATCTGAGGGCAAGGTATTCGCCAGAAAATCATTCTCTGCCGCCTCATATGCCTGGATAGCACTGATGGTGCTGGCGTTGACGATATTGTTAAAACCGCTGTCCTCATTGCTGGGTCAGGTCAATATTGCCATGCTCTATCTGTTGCCGGTGCTGTTCAGCGCCGTTATCTGGGGGCCGGGATACGCGGCGCTGGCGGCGGTTTTGGGAATGCTGGCATTTGACTTCTTTTTTGTGCCCCCGACCTTTAGTTTTTTAGTTGCCAATATTCACTATGTACTCAGTTTTATCGTGTTTCTCCTGGTGGCATTGATGACCGGAACCATATCGGGACGGTTGCGCCAGCATGTGACCCATGCTCAGCAGAGAGAGGCCAGGACGGCGGCGCTATATGCCTTGAGCCGCGCCATTGCTGCCACCAACGAAATGGGACAAGTTCTGGAGCATGTTGCCAAGAAGGTGGCCGAGATCGCTGAGAGCCAGGTGGCGATATGGCTGCCTGATGAGCAGGGCATACTAACTATGCGAGCATCAGCCGGTCTGCAGCAGAAGGCTGACCCGGATGAAAGCGAATCCCCGGCGCCGCGCTGGGCCTTCGAACACGGAATGATGGCCGGGAGCGGTACAGAGACCCTGGCCTGGGACAAATGGACCTACGTGCCCCTGCAGACCGAGCAGGGAACAGCAGGAGTGCTGGCTGTCAAGCCCCAGGAGGGCGATCGGTTCCTGACTTCGGAACGGCGCCAGATGTTGGATGCGTTTGCCAGCCTGGCTGCAGTGGGCATAAACCGCATCCAGTTGGTGGAACGGGCGCGTGCCGCCGACCTGCTCAAGGAATCGGACCGGTTGCATACTGCCCTATTCAATTCTATCTCGCATGAATTGAGAACTCCGTTAGCCTCGATTATGGGGGCGGTCACCGGCCTGCTTGACGACAATCTTGCATTCAGCACTCCCGATCGAGCCGACCTGCTGCTGAATATTAAACAGGGCGCCCTGCGTATGAATCGCCTGGTCAACAATCTTCTCGACATGGCCCGTCTGGAAAGCGGGTACCTCCGGCTGAAAATGGATTGGTGCGATGTACAGGACATCGTCGGAGTGGCGATCAGGCGTTGCGATACTGCCCGTCCGCATCCGCTCAAGGTTGATATTGAATGGAACCTGCCGTTGATTCAGGTTGATTTTGTACTGATAGAGCAGGTTATTGTCAATCTCCTGGACAATGCCGCCAAATATTCCCCGCCCAACGAAACCATCTCCATCAGGGCGCATCGGAAAGATGGCAAGTTGGAATTCACTGTAGTCGATAGTGGTCCCGGTATCCCGGACGAAGACAAAAAACTGATCTTTGATAAATTTTATCGGTTGCGAACATCTCATCACGTGGGCGGCACCGGATTGGGGTTGACTATCTGCAAGGGGATTATAGAGGCTCATGGTGGAGAAATCTGGGCAGAGGATAATGAAAATGGGGGAACTGCCCTGACCTTTGCGTTGCCGTTGGACGATGTGCTTCACGGGCATGCTCCGGAGATCAATGCAGGTGATGGCGATGGAGACTAAAATAGCCCGCATCCTGGTTGTTGACGATGAACCCCAAATGAGAAGGCTGCTCAAGGTGGCGCTGGCTGCCTCTGGCTATGATGTCAGCGAGGCTGCTACCGGCCAAGAGGGACTGGAGCGAGCCGCTCTTTTAAGACCGGACCTGATAGTCCTGGACCTGACCCTTCCTGACCTGGACGGGCTGGAGATCATCAAGAGATTGCGTGAATGGACACAGGCGCCGCTGATCATCCTGTCTGTGCGCGAGCAGGAGCATGATAAGATTACTGCCCTGGATGCCGGAGCCAATGACTATGTGACCAAACCTTTTGGAATGGGAGAATTGCTGGCGCGGATCAGAAATGCATTGCGTAATGTGGACAATGCAGAGACTGAACCGAGACTGACTTTCGGAGAACTGACAATCGACCTGACCCAGCGCCTGGTTACCGTGTCGGGGAAGGAGATCAGGCTGAGTCCAACAGAATACAAACTGTTGAAGACGCTGGCGGTCCATTCGGGGAAGGTTCTCACTCATACACAGTTGCTGCGCATGGTTTGGGGATCATCCTGTACGGAAGAGGTTCATTACCTGCGGGTATTTATCAAGCGGATCCGCAACAAGATCGAACAAAACCCCTCCCACCCCATGCATATCATTACGGAACCCTGCGTGGGCTACCGGTTCTTATAGCAGAAACCACTATCTCGCTATTTATCACCTGATTATTACTGACAGTAGAGTTTATTAATAAAATATTAATATCGAAAATCTGCTGTTTACCGGCAGATGCCCACTTTTTGCTCAAGCCATTGATAAAACGTTGATTATTACTCCTGTCGTGGCGGTCTATAATCAGCTTTGTAGGGAAAAGCTTAAACAGGGTGAGATGAAGCGCCATGACCATCAAGCAAGTATCCCGGTTCATTCTCGGGGAGAGCTTGCCCAGCGCCAAGCTCGGCGAGCAGAAATTCAACGTCTTCTGGGGCATGCCGCTGCTCTCTAGCGATGCTATCTCCTCGGTGGCCTATGCTGTGGATGAGATGCTCTATATACTGATGCCGGCCATCGGAGCGGCCTCGTTTGTCTTCATGCCCCGCATTGCTGCCGTCATCATTGGGTTGCTGTTCATCCTGACCTTCTCCTACCGGCAGACGGTGGCTGCCTACCCCAACGGCGGCGGGTCGTACATCGTCGCCTCCGACAACCTCGGCCACCTGCCGGGACTGGTAGCGGGGGCCTCGCTGGCCACTGACTATATCCTGACGGTGTCGGTCAGCATCGCTGCCGGAGTGGCGGCGATCACCTCGGCCTTTCCATCGCTGTACCCGGAACGCGTGATCATTGCTCTTTGTATCATCGTACTGATGGTGGTCGGCAATCTGCGAGGCATCAAAGAATCCTCAAGGATTTTTAGCATTCCGACCTATGCCTTCATTCTTTCCATCCTAGCCCTGGTTATCGTTGGCGTTATCAAGTACTATACCGTCGGATTTTCGGGCACGGATGTGCTGGTGCATCCGTCTGCTGCCGGATTCTTGCCCGTGCTGACTGAGGCAGCCTTCGTATTCTTGATCCTCAAGGCATTTTCCTCCGGCTGTGCGGCCCTGACCGGCATCGAGGCGATCAGCAACGGGGTGCCCAACTTTCAGCCGCCATCAGCGAAGCATGCCCAGCACTCCTACATCCTGTTGGGAATTGCCGTATTTCTGACCTTCGGCGGAGTGGCCTTCCTGGCCAGGCTCTACCATACCGTTCCGCACCCGGTGATCACCGTCACCGCCCAACTGGCTTACGATGTTTTCGGACGGACCTGGATGTTTTACGTGATCCAGGCGACGACGACGATCATCCTGGCCCTGGCGGCCAACACCGCCTTTGCCGACTTTCCGATTCTGCTGTCGGTGATCGCCCAGGACCGGTACGCTCCCAGGCAGTTAGCCCTGCGTGGGCACCGTCTCAACTTCAACAACGGCATCCTGGTGTTGGCGGTGCTAGCGGCGCTGCTGATCATCGTATTTCAGGGCGACACCCACCTGCTGATCCCGCTGTACGCCGTGGGGGTATTCACCGCCTTCACCCTGTCCCAGACCGGAATGTTGGTGCACTGGCTGCGTCTGAAGACCGAGGGCTGGCGGTGGAAGGCCTGCATTAACGGTCTGGGGGCAGTGATGACTTTTGTCACCGTGATCATCATTGCCGTCACCAAATTCTTATCAGGCGCCTGGATCGTTGTCCTGCTGATCCCGCTGATCATCCTGTTCATGCTCAGAATCCACGGACACTATAGATCAGTTGCGCACCATCTCGACATTCCCAATGAAGAGCTGAAGACGTTGAGCCTGGATGCAACCTACCAGCATCACGTGATCATCCCGATCGACAGCATGAACGCCATGGTAGTGAATGCCCTGCGCTATGCCAAGAGCTTGGGGTCCAGCGTGGAGGCCTTCCATGTGGAAACATACATCGGCGAGGCTGACAAACTGAGGAAGAAGTGGTCGCTGCTAAACATAGATGTGCCTCTGATTATCAGGCACTCCCCCAACCGGCAGGTTGTGGCGCCGTTGCTCGAGTATATCGAATCCGAGGAGCACGCCTCGAAGCCGGGTGACATCATTACGGTGCTGCTGCCCCAGTTTATCGTCACCAAGTGGTGGGATATGGCGCTGCACAACAACACCAGCCTCTTTATCGCCAACGCCCTGTTCCACAAGCGGAACATCGTCGTCTCGGTGCTACCCTTCTATCTGGAAGATATCATCGACCGGGACAAGTGGGTGCAGGGGGACACGCCCGAATAACCCGCCAGTAAAACTACCCAGGACATTTGATATAACAGCCGGGGGTACCCTTCCAGGCTCGCCGCTGGAGTATCCCTGGCAGTCTGCATTTCCAGACGGACTCGGCTAGTCAGTTTGGCTGGATGACGATCGTCTCACTCTCTTCCCGATATGCTCGCCTTTTTAGCGATCGGTTGTGCCCACCGATTGGTTTCCTGCAGCTTCAAACCTTTCTCCCCGAAGCATGGCCAATACCGGATTGCAGTTATTTTATTTTTTGGTGTCCCCGGGGGCGCTTACTACGGTGGTCCGGGAGGCCATATTGAAGACGTTTTCTGTCCCCGGCGGGCACGGGATGCGAATGACCATCAGCGTAGGGAAAGTATACAAGATACATCAATAAAAAAGTATTGTAATTTCCTGGTGATATAAATAAAATATAAACAAACAGTAAGAAAAGATAAATATATTATTAATATCATTGACCGGCAAAGATGCCCCAAGTTGGGATAAGGATGTCCCCGTTATGTTAGCGGGGATTTTTGTATTCAGGCAAGGCTAGAGTGACGCCGGTATCAGCAAGGATTGCTGACCGGCAAGGCAGAGAGGCCCTTGATCGAGGAACGATGCCGTTCCTGTGATCGGGGGCCTTTGTGTTTAATTTTAGGAGGGAGGTGGCGCCATTACATTTTGTCTCTTATTGGAGCCTCTGCAGAAAAGTTCAGAGGCACCCGCAAGGCAGGCGAAGATAACGCATTATTACCTGAATGAGTCTAAAGGGGGTTTAAGGCATGGTTAAAATCGAGGCTATCTTACGGCCCAATACGTTCGAGCAGATCAAGGACGCGCTCGGCGAGTTCGGCGCCAAAGGCTTGACTGTAACTCAAGTAATGGGATGCGGCCTTCAAAAAGGGCGGACCGAGGTCTACCGGGGAACGGAGTTCACATTCAACCTGTTGCCCAAGATCAAATTGGAAATTGCCACTACGGACGACAGGGCTGACCAGATCGTCAAGATCATCTGCGAGAAGGCTCGCACCGGCAGCATCGGCGACGGCAAGATCTTCATCTCCAAGCTGGATAATGCGGTCAGGGTGCGCACTGGCGAGACGGGCGATCAGGCCCTGGTCTGATCATCGCCGGTCTCTATCGTATCCAAGCACGCCAAGGGAGTGATTAGATTGGCAAAGCGTCAGAAATTTTTATTCTGGGCTGTGGCGACGATGGCGGCGGCAGTAACAATCAGTGGGATTACCTATACCTGTTTATCGGTGCTGGGAACGCTGCAGATCAATATCTTCGGACGGCCGGTACCGGCCTGGCTGATCGGCATGGTGACAGTTTATTGGGGTGGACGCATGCTTTATAAGCTGTATCGCCTGCCGTGGAGGCAGGGTGTGGTCAGGGCCGGGTAATTGCAGCGTAAACAAGTAGACTTTTTGACAATAACTGAAATTGAAGGAGGAAGAGCATTGAGAAAGTTATGGTTAACCTGTGGATTTAGTGCCATATTTCTACTGATCATGGCCGGGGTGGCCTTTGCCGGAGATCCTACCGGCGCCAACCTGTCCGGTCAGGCCACCTATGATGCGCTCTACAGCGGCAAATCAGCGACTGAGGCGATCGGGCACAACGCCCTGGCGATCAACTTTGTCTGGACACTGGTCACCGGCTTCCTGGTCATGTTCATGCAGGCCGGTTTTGCCCTGGTGGAAACCGGGTTCTGCCAAAAGAAGAATGCGGCCCACGTGATGATGACCAACTTTGTCATTTACCCGCTGGGCATCATAGGATTCTTTCTCTGCGGGTTCGCCTTCATGTTCGGCGGCGCTTCCGGCATTGCCTCCCTTGGCGGTACGGCGCCTCTGACCGGCATGCTGGAGATCGCCAAAGGCTGGGGCATCATCGGCACCAAGGGTTTCTTTCTGACCCAGGGTGGCACCTATGACGTGGGTGTCTATGCCCTGTTCCTGTTCCAGATGGTCTTCATGGACACGACGGCGACCATCCCTACCGGCGCCATGGCTGAAAGATGGAAGTTTTCCGCGTTTGTCGTGTACGGCCTGTTTATCTCGATGATCACCTATCCGATTTTTGGCAACTGGGTCTGGGGCGGTGGCTGGTTGTCCAAGCTGGGAACTAACTTGGGCCTGGCGCATGGCTACATCGACTTTGCCGGCTCCTCGGTAGTGCATGCGGTTGGTGGCATCACTGCCCTGGCCGGCGCCATGGTCCTTGGTCCAAGGATCGGTAAGTTCAACAAGGACGGCACTGCTAACGCTATTCCGCCCCATGACATCCCCATGGCCCTGCTGGGTACGTTCATCCTGGCCTTCGGGTGGTTTGGGTTCAACCCAGGCAGCACGCTCGCCGGTACGGACCTGCGGATCGCCGTAGTAGCGGTCAACACCATGTTGGCCTCGGCTACCGGGGCTTTAGCCGCCATGTTCGTCATGTGGAAGTTCTTCAAGCACCCCGATCCGTCCATGACCGCCAACGGCATGCTGGCGGGGCTGGTGGCGATCACAGCGCCCTGCGCCTTCGTGAATGCCTGGGCGGCGGCGATCATCGGTGCTGTAGCCGGAGCGCTGGTAGTCGGTTCGGTGTTTTTCGTCGAGCGGGTGCTGAAGGTCGATGACCCGGTCGGCGCCGTCTCGGTGCATGGCGCCAATGGAATCTGGGGCGTGCTGTCGCTGGGTCTGTTTGCCGACGGCGCATACGGCGACGGGTGGAACGGGGTTACAGGCACCGTGCGCGGGCTGTTCTACGGGGATGCCCACCAGTTCGTGGCCCAGGTCATCGGGGCGGTGACCTGCATCATCTTTATCTTCACCCTTTCCTACCTCTTCTTCAAGCTGCAGGATAAGCTCATGGGTCTGAGGGTCAGTCCGGAGATCGAATTGGCGGGCTTGGACATACCGGAGATGGGCATAGCCGGCTATGATGACGGCGAGAAAGCGACGGCCTAGTTTCTAACGGTGCTGTTGTCACCTCGAAGACAGCGACAAGGGTATACAAATTGATGCGAGGGTCTGGGGATGAGCCTCTCGGCTCATACCCAACCTTGCTGATGTGATGGGGATTTGAGCAGAGAGGGGGGTTCGACCGTTGTTGATCGGGATTGTGTTCGTTTTCTTGTTGGTGTTGTTGCTGCCTTTCTTTATCAGGCAGGTTGAGCAGAACCTGGAGGTCTTTCTGCTGCTGATGGGACTTCTAGCCGCTGCTATCAGCGGGATGTTGAATCTCGGAGCGGTGACCGAGATCTTTAAAAATTCCCTTTTGTACATGATCACTGCTGCCGTTTTGATATCGGGCATGTTATTCAAACTCTTGAGACCAAGGATCAAACTGGGTATCGAGGGTATTCTGCGCTTTATTCCCCTGCAGGTGTTCATCTGCCTGGTAATAATCATGCTGGGGTTATTTTCCAGCCTGATCACGGCAATCATCGCCTCCCTGGTGCTGGTGGAGATTGTCCATATATTGCCGCTGGCACGTCCGGAAAAAATCAAAGTCAACATCATTGCCTGTTTTGCCATCGGCCTGGGGGCCGTGCTCACCCCGCTCGGTGAACCGCTGTCGACCATTGTGATCTCCAGGCTGAATCAACATTTCTGGTACCTGTATCAACAGGTGGGCATGTTCATCATTCCTGGCATCATTGCCATGGGTATATTGGGCGGCTTGACGATCAGAAAAGGAGCGCTTTTGCCGGATCTTCAGGATTCCGAAGAAGAAGTAGTGGAAACCTATACCGATGTGATCGTCCGGGCGCTGAAAGTATTCATATTTGTGGTGGCGCTGGAATTTTTAGGAGCTGGATTTAAGCCATTGGTGGATGCCTATGTTGTTTTTCTGGATAGCAGGATCCTGTACCCGCTCAACATGATCTCGGCGATTCTGGACAACGCCACCTTGGCTGCAGCCGAAGTGAGCTTGAAGATGGGCAAGGCCCAACTGGTGGCCATTCTGATGGGATTGCTGATCAGCGGGGGCATGCTGATCCCAGGCAATATTCCCAATATCATTTCGGCAGGGAAGTTAAAAATTCGCAGTTCAGAATGGGCGCGCCTGGGCATGCCTCTGGGCGGCGCCTTGATGTTGATCTATTACCTCATCCTGTTCGTAATCTGATGATGAGCTTGGATAATGATTGGCCTTTTCGGGCTTTCTATGATCAATGGCCCCATCCATATGGTGATTTATCAACGGGAAATCCCCGATCCTGCGATGACAACCTTTTCGGCTGGCCTCTATCGGCCACGGAGGTGAGAGGCATCATGTTCCCACGGATCATCACCACCAAACGCCAGGGCAAAGAGTACCACTATCTGGCCATGGTGGAATCCTACCGGGAAAAGGGCAAGATCAAACAGCGCCAGGTCGGGAACCTGGGCAACATCGACATGTACAGCGAGAAGGAGATCCTGAGCCTCATCAACAAGCTGAGAAGCTTGTTACGCGGCTCGGGTGAAAGAAAAGATCAGGCAGCGCCAAGCAGTGAATCCGGGCAGTATCGACGGCCGAAGCGAAGTGGGGATTCCGGGCCCGATCAATAAGCTCGGTTGTTTATGCGGCAACACTGTTTGGGGGATTGCCATTCAGACTGTCTGCAGTTCTAATACGCGATTCTGCATGTCTAACGAGGCATCCTGCCATTTGAAAACGGCCATTCGTAACCAGCCAGCCACGGCTTTGCCTGCAATGCTACTTCTCTGCTCTCCATTTTTATCGGTAGATAGCCCATATCCAGGATGTGGGCTAATTGTCTTGCTAACGCCCCCTGGCATTGGTAAGACTGGCAGGGGCACGTAGTGATGATTGTCACTACGGGCCCCTTGTTGGCGGGGCTATTGTCATGATGGGAGCGATTCCAAAACCAACGGCAAGGAGCGTCTACCTTTCATTCTGGAACTCCTAAATCTTCAGTAGTAGCCGGGTTAAACCGGTCTGTAATAAAACAAATTCCACCATCCCCGGTGTAAGTATACATGATACTTGCAGCAGGCCTGTTGACGGCACGCGAGTTGTCTGCAATAATAAATTAAAATTTTCAGTTGCATAATAGCGTGATAGATCGGATAGGGCGAAGCAGCCTTCATTAAAAGGATCATTGTGGATAGCCCTGTCCGGGGAGTAAGTGTTTTACTGAATATGGTCGTAACCGCGATGCTGCGGTTCGACAAGGCGATGCCGCCCCTGATATGAGGAACGAGGTTGTTCCTGTAATCGGGGGTTTTTATATTTCTCGGGGAGGTGGTATTGCAGGTAAAAACCGCAGAGGGATGTTGACAAGATGCCGGATCTGCAAAGTAAGGCACAATCCGGCAAGTGGATTGGCATTTATGAAAGTAATCAGAAACAGTATGTGACTGCAAGTGGTTATCGAGCCTTATTAATATCACCTAATATTAGAAGGGGGTCCCGAAATTATGGCTGAGACAACAATGAAGAAAACCTTAACCCTGACCGGAGTAACGGTCAACGCCATGGCCCTGATCGCTCCGGGTGCGTTCCTGTGGCTGACATTTCAGGTGCAGGCGGCCCAGGTGAACTCCGCCGGACAGACCACCGCCGTGGACATGTTTGCCGGTTTGGTGCTGGCGCTGATCCTGGCTTTTCTCACCGCCATCTCCTATGCCAAGCTGGCGGAGAAATACCCCGAAGCCGGCACCGGCAGTTCGTACTACTTTACCGAGCAGGCCTTCCTGAACGAGGATAAGCTGTCTGCCTTCGCCAGGGTGTCGAAAGTGATCGTCGGCTGGTTTTCCCACCTCTATTACTGGGTCTATCCCGGGGTGATGGTGGCGATGATGGCCGTGCTGATCAACTACATCTTCGGTCAGTTCGGCGTGACCCTATCACCGCTGTGGGAAATCATAGTGGCAGTGGTCTTCTCTTTCCTGACTGGTTATGTGGCCTTCCGCGGCATCAACGGCTCGACCATGACCAGTATCGTCATCAACGTCATCCAGATCGTGACCCTGGTGTTCATCACCGTGCTAGCGCTCATCTACCGGTTTACCAATCCGCAGCACGTAACGTTCGTGCACACCACCCTGACGTCGGTGGTGGCGCCGCATAGTCTCTCCAACGTGTTGTTCCAGGCCACCATCGCCATATTGTTGTTGGTCGGTTTCGAATCAGCCACCGCTCTGTCGGCTGAAGCCCAATCTCCCAAGCATGTCAGCCGGGGCGTGATCATCTCGCTGGTATTACAGGGATTGATCTTCTACCTCTTCGAGTATTTCGGCGCCAATGCCTGGCTGAACACCGCCTACACCCAAACGGTCAACGGAGTGACCGTCAGCGGTATCGCGGCCGCTGCTGCCTCCGGGGCGCCGATCGGCGACATGTGCAAGCTCCTCGGGGATTCCCTGCTGAATAATTCAGGCTTCATCCTGATGATCGTCGTCGCTATCTCGGTGGCCATCGCTGTGTTCGGCACGACGCTGGCCTGCATGAACACGGGCGTCCGGGTGACCTACGCCATGGCCCAGGACGGGGAAGTCCCCAGCCTGTTGAACGTCCTGCACCATAAGCACGCCACGCCGCACACCGCTGTCTGGGTGATCACCGTGGTATCTGCCGTGATCGGCGCCGTCGGGGTGTTGTCGATCACCAACCTGACCGCGGTCACCCTGTTGTCCAACATCGGCACCTTTCTGCTCTACGGCATGACCAACCTGATCGCTCTGATCGCCTTTTTGCGCCATCCCCAGCGTAACGTCTTAACTCACATCATCGTACCCGTCCTCGGGTGTCTGGCTAACATCGGGATGCTGCTGGCGGTCCTCTACCTCGGCATCCTGGGCGGCGGCATCACGCAGACAGCTGCTATGGCAGCAATCGTGGTTACGGTGATCTGGCTGATCGTGGGTATCGTCTACTTCCTGAGCAACACCAAGGCAAATGGTCGCAAGATTATTGCCGATGCAGGAGCATAATGCTATAAATAGGCTGAACGGCAAATAACTTCATGGTACTAGGGCACTGGTTTCGGGTGCCCTTGTCCCAATTGGGGGCATTAGTTAGATGGGAGATCCGATCAAGGAAGAGAAGGATAACCATGGGGAATATCTGCAGGTGCATGGATGTACCGACAAGGGTCAACTGCGCCCTCATAATGAGGACTACTATGGATTTTACCTACCTGCAGACAGCAATATCAAAGATCGGTTGGGCAGCCTCTTCGCCATCTCCGACGGTGTGGGCAGCCATTTAGCCGGGGAAGCGGCCAGTGCCGAAGCGGTGAACACCGTGCTGCAAGAATACTACTTTGGCAGCTATACTGATAAATTGCCCGGGCGTTTGCGGGATGCCTTTAATCATACTGCGGTGCATATCTTTGACCTGGCCAAGGCCAACCGGGCGTTCAGCAACATGCAGTGCACGCTGTCTGCCCTCCTGATCAGGCAAGGCAAGTTCCATATCGCCCATGTCGGCGATTCCAAAGTATTCCTATTGCGATCGGGCCGGTTCGTGCAGTTGACCAAGGACCACAGCCTGGTTGGCCGGCTGGTGCGCCTGGGTTTTGTAACCCCGGAGGCGGCGCGCTCGCACCCCAACAAGCATGTGCTGCTCAGATCCCTGGGGGAGCAGCCGATCATGCCGGCAGACATGTACGCGGGCAATGCGTTGCCGGGAGATCTCTTCTACCTGATCACCGACGGTATCTTGGAACATATGACCGAAGAAGAGCTAAAGTTGTTTTTGCTGGAACATGGCCATGAGACTGATGCCTTGAACAAATTGATAGAACAGTTAAATGAACGCGGCGGTTATGATAATATGACTATATTGACCATCAAAATTGGTGAAAAATAACTTAAAGGCTTTGCTCTCCTCAAGAGAGTGGAAATATTTGCGTTATTTTTATAGACAAAATCATTGTCAGGAGCTATATTTACCAAAAAAACAAAGGCGGTGTCACTGATGACCAAAATTGAATGCATATTGCGTCCCAATAAGCTGATCGATGTTAAAGATGCTCTGGGCAAGTTAGGCGTTAAGGGGATGACCATCACCGAGGCTATCGGGTGCGGTCTCACCAAAGGGCACACGGAACTGAACTTGGATGATGAATTTGCGGTCAACCTGCTGCCTAAAACCAAGGTAGAAATAGTGGTCACAGATAGCCTGGTAGACCAGGTGATCAAGGTGATCCTGGAATCTGCCCGCACTGGCGAAATTGGGGACGGCAAGATCTTTATTTACCCTGTAGCCAATGCCATCCGCATTCGCACCGGGGAGAGCGGGGAAGGCGCCATATGATCAAAAGACGTCAAACATTTGACGGGGTAAATTGAAATGTTCACTCCAGAGGCAGGAGCGGTTATCGATGACCGGTATAAACTGATCCGACCCCTGGGTCATGGGGGGTTTGCCGGCGCTTTCCTGGCTGAAGACGTCAGCACCAATGAAATGGTCGTCCTCAAGTTTCCAGACATCTCTCAGCTGGGCGACCCGGCGGTTTATGAAAGATTCCGGCGGGAGATAGCCATTGGCAAACTGCTCAATCATCCGGATGTGCCTGCTGCCCTGTCATTTTCAGAGGGCAATCCACCCTATCCGCCTTATCTGGTATTGAAATATATGGAAGGAGAAGCATTAATCACAATAATCAAAGAAAAAGGCCGGTTTCCAGTGGACGAGGCGGTGGAGATGGTCTCCAACTTGCTGGAAGTCCTGCATTATTGCCACCAGCAAGGGGTTTATCACCGCGACATTAAACCGGAAAATTTATTGCTTAGTGCTAATGGACGCTTGCAGATCATCGACTTCGGCATAGCCGTTATGGAAGGCGCCCCGCGAGTGACCTGGCGAGGGTTTTCCGGCCTGATGGGAACACCCGAATATATGGCGCCCGAACAGATAAAAGGCGAGCGAGGCGGTGCCAGGAGCGATATCTACGCCGTCGGCTGCCTGCTCTATCACCTGTTGGCCGGCCATCCTCCCTTTACCAGCGATAATCCTCTAACCACCATGTATCAGCATATGACCGACGATCCCAAGCCACTGACCGCTATTCGGCCGGATATCCACCCCGGCGTCTGGGCTGCTGTTAGAAGAGCCTTGCGGCGGCGCAAAGAGGAGCGATACGATTCGGCGCTAGCAATGGCCAATGATCTGCGCCATCCCCAGAACGTCGATCTAAAATGGTTGACAGAGCCCGATCCTCCCTTTGCTACGGCGGCTTCATCCGACGGCATAAATTGGGTAATCATAGCCGCATCGGCTTTAGGTGCCGTCATACTGGCCTTGTTATTCTATTTCTTAAACAGGCATTGATCATCGGGAAGGGATATTCTACCGAACTATTATTTTAACAATGGCGAGGCTAATCCGTTTGTGAATTGCATGCGCTGCGTTATTGTTTATTATCAACTGGGAGATGCGCCATAAACATTGTTAATGTAATATGTGGCAACGGCCATTACCTATAGCAGGGGGGACAGTCCAACATGGGACTGCGCCCCCTGATGATATTTCCGCGGCTATAAGTACAAGCAGGCCTTTGGGCCCAAGGCTCGGGCGTCCACCGTAGGGGGTGTCCCGGAGCCGGGCGAAGACCAGGTGGTGTCTGAAGAACGCGGAGGCAGGATATTTCAACTAGTTATAGAAGTAAAAAACTGGCATTATCCAAAAAGAATACATAATACTTGACAGAAACATGTTGACGAATTGCCTGATCCTCTGGTTATAATTTATTAACAATTCTCGTTCGGCAAAGATGCCGGACCAGAACCGGGATAAGGGAGTCCCTGCTGTAATACGGTTTGTAGGGAATCCCCGTCCGGTAGAACGGGGTTTTTTATTACCATAAATAGCCGCGACTGCAACGCAGCGGTTCGGCAAGGCAATGTTGCCCCCTGTTTTGGGAATGAAGACGTTCCCAGGATTAGGGGGCTTTGTCTTTTTTGCCGGAGAGGGGGGGGGAAGTTGCCGGTCAGGCCTTTCGTGTTCGGGCAATATTGAAGAGGGTAATTTCGGATAATTCTCTGTAATGCTACTGATAAATAGGGAGGGGGAGTTGTTGTCATGAAGAAGAAATTGCTCTGGGCCTGCTGTTTGATGCCCTTATTGTGGCTGGCAAGTTCGGGAATAGCCTTGGCGGCTGATGCAGCCCCGAAGATCGATAGCGGTGATACAGCCTTCGTGCTGCTCTGTGCCGCCCTGGTGCTGTTGATGACCCCGGGTCTGGCCTTCTTCTACGGCGGCATGGTGCGCCGCAAGAACGTGCTAAGCACCATCATGTATTCCTTTATCATCATCGCCCTGATTTCCGTGCAGTGGGTGCTGTTCGGATATACTCTTGCCTTTGGCCCTGACAAGCTGCACCTGATCGGAAATCTCTCGTGGCTGGGTTTGATCGGTGTCGGTGGCGCGCCAAACCCGGACTACGCGGCCACCATTCCCCACATGGCGTACATGGCTTTCCAGATGATGTTCGCCATTATCACCGCCGCCCTGATCTCCGGATCCTTTGCGGAAAGGTTCCGCTTTCCGGCCTTCTTGATCTTCACGCTGCTCTGGACGACCATAGTCTACGATCCCCTGGCACACTGGGTATGGGGCGCTGGGGGCTGGCTACACAACCTGGGTGTGCTTGATTTTGCCGGCGGTACCGTGGTCCATATCAGCTCCGGTGTTTCCGGCCTGGTCACGGCGCTCGTTCTGGGCAAGCGCCGGGGTTACGGGAAGGAACCGATGGTGCCGCATCACCTGCCGTTTACAGTGCTGGGAGCCGGTCTGCTCTGGTTTGGCTGGTTCGGGTTTAACGCCGGGAGCGCCTTGGCCGCCAACGGTCTGGCCGCCAACGCCTTCGTGGTGACCAACACTGCGGCAGCCGCGGCGGCACTTTCCTGGGTCTGTACCGAGTGGATTCATAACGGCAAGCCGACCATACTGGGCGCGGCCAGCGGCTGTGTGGCCGGTCTGGTGGCGATCACCCCGGCCTCGGGTTTCGTCACTCCCCTCTCAGCGGTGATCATCGGTCTGATCGGCGGCATCATCTGCTACTTTGCGGTCAGCGTCATGAAGGCCAAGCTGGGTTATGACGACTCCTTGGACGCCTTTGGCGTGCACGGCATCGGCGGCACCTGGGGCGCACTGGCAACAGGATTATTTGCCACCACTGCCGTCAACTCGGCTGGCGCCAACGGACTCTTCTTCGGCAACCCCGGCCAACTCTGGACGCAGTTGATCGGCGTGATCTCCACTTGGGCGTTTGCTGCCATTGTCACCTTCATTATCCTGAAAGTGGTCAGCCTGTTTACCAAGCTTCGGGCTAGCGATGAGGAGGAAGCGGCCGGGCTTGACCTGCCGATGCACGGCGAGCGCGCCTACGACTTCATCTCATAACCGCGCCTTTGTTGCGAGCCCGGCAGCGATTAGGATGGAGAAGAACGTACAGGAAATGATGAAGCAATAGATAAATATTTTATGATCGGAGGGCGGGAAGTCGATGGTCAAGCTGGAATGCATTATCAGGCCTGAAAAACTGGATGACGTCAAGGATGCCCTAGCCAAGACCGGCAACCCTGGCATGACTGTTTCCGAGGTCAAAGGGTGCGGCCTGCAGCGGGGCTGGAAAGAGGTATACAGGGGTGTGGAGAGCTCCATCAACCTGTTGCCCAAGATCAAGATCGAGGTCGTGATCAGGGACGAGTATCTGGATCAGGTGCTCCAGCTCATCTGCCAGGCAGCCAGGACCGGGGATGTGGGTGACGGCAAGATCTTTATCTACCCGGTGGCCAATGTGGTCAGAATCAGGACCGGTGAAACCGGGGAGTCTGCTGTCTATTAACTGAACCCGCAGGGGCAGCGCACTAGTTGACATAAGTGCTTTAACAGGCCCGCCGTACAGAACCGGCGGGCCTGTTTATGGATTTTGAGCTCGGGTCCAGTGCCCCCCGAAGACCCTGGACCGACCAGAGACCCGGTGCCGCCAGCGGATCATCATGGCGGTATCATCTTGTTTTAGAAAAAAGGAAAAGAGCACTCTGTGAGCGAATAGTTCATTCCATTGGTGAAATGATTTCTGCTACATTATCTGCAGAGGAGGAACAGAACTAGTGACCAAGATTGAGTGTGTCATCCGGCCTGAAAAGCTGGATGCGGTGATGGATGCCCTGGGGCAGTTTGGCAACCCGGGCATGACTGTCTCCGAGGTCAAGGGATGCGGCCTGCAAAGAGGCTGGAAAGAGGTTTACCGGGGGGTTGAGTCAAACATCAGGCTGCTCTCCAAGGTCAAGCTCGAGGTTGTCGTCAGGGACGAGACTATTGATCAGGTCGTACAGCTGATCTGCCGGGCCGCCCGCACCGGTGAAGTGGGCGATGGGAAGATCTTCCTCTACCCGGTGGCCAATGTGGTCAGGATTAGAACCGGCGAGACCGGGGAGTCGGCCATTTACTAGAGCCTGGTTCAGCAGGCCAGGGTGACGATCGTAGTCCCAGACGGGCAAGGACGCCCGGTAAGTCTGGGCCAGGTCAAGCTAACACCAACTGCAACATAAGTTTTATGGCGACGGTGCCATCCATGCGGATAATGATGTCCGTGTATGCTCTATTGCGTCTCCTGGAGCCCCGTCGAAATACGGGGTTACGTGTTTTTTATGGCTTAATTCACATTGCGATTGTTTAATAATCAGCCGCACCTGCGCAGTTGTGGGACGGCGTGGCAGTGGTGCCTCTGTTAATGGGAGCAATGACGTTCCCGGCGATAGGGGCATTTATTTTTTACCCACATTATTGGCCAATGATGGCCGAGGGAGGACGTGTCATGCGCAACAGGCGCTTATTAATCCCTAGCAGCCTGTGTGGGTTTTACAGCCCAAAATAGGCTGGTAACACCGTAGTAAAAGCATTACGACGGCAATATGATCATGGCGGCCATAGTGCTTAAACGTTTACCCTTGCTTTTTGCTCTACC
>JBEKKU010000032.1:0-19021 GCA_050010575.1 Thermacetogeniaceae bacterium
CCTGGTTGTGCCAGGGCCCCCACCGGTACGGTGGAGGGGATCTGGTCGTAGCCGTGCAGCCGCGCCACCTCTTCGATCAGGTCGATCTCCTCGAGGAGGTCCTGGCGGTAGGACGGGATGTTGACCAGCAGGCTGTCCGGGCCGCAGATTTCACAGACCAGGTCCAGGCGGTTCAGGATCTCCTGCACCTCGGCCCGGTTCAAACGAGTACCCAGGACCTGGTTGACCCGGGGCGTGCGCAGGCGGAGAGCCTGTGGCGCCGCCGGGCGCACGTACTGGTCGACCACGCCGGCGGCGATCTCCCCGGCCCCGAGTCCGGCGATCAGGTGTGCCGCCCGGTTGACCGCCCGCACCGCCCCCTCCAGGTCGATTCCCTTCTCAAACCGCTGCTCCGACTCGGTCCGCATCCCCATCTTCTTGGCGGTCTGCCTGATATTGAAGGGGTGAAAATAGGCCGATTCCAGGAGCACCGTGCTGGTATGCTCCGCCACCTCGCTGGCCAGCCCACCCATCACCCCGGCCAGGGCCACTGGCTCCCTGGCATCGGCGATCACCAGCATCTCCTCATCCAGGGCGCGCCTCGCGCCATCCAGAGAGACCAGCTCCTCCCCCGGCCGCGCCCGCCGCACGATGATCCGGTGTCCCTGCAGGCGGTCATAATCGAAGGCATGGAGGGGCTGGCCCAGCTCCAGCATCACGTAGTTGGTGACGTCCACGACGTTGTTGATCGGTCTGATGCCCGCGGCCCGCAGCCGGTAGCAGAGCCAGGCCGGGGACGGGGCCAACCTGACGTGGCGCACGATCCGGCAGGCATAGCGCCGGCATAACTCCGGCTCCTCCACCTGGATGCTGATCAGATTCTCGGTGCGCTCCTCCGTCTCCGGCACCGAGACCTCGGGCAGGGTCAGTTCACCCCCGGTCAATGCCCGCACCTCCCGGGCGATGTTGAGCACCGCCAGGCAATCGCCACGGTTGGGGGTCAACTCAAACTCCAGGATCTGATCGTCCAGACCCAGGGCCTCGATGATGCCGGTGCCAGGCTGCCATGCCGGTTCGAGGACCAGTACCCCCAGGGCGTCCCCGAAGCCCCACTCCTCGGTACCCAACTCCGCCCCGGAGCAGAGCACCCCGTCGGAAAGCTCCCCCAGGATGATGCGGCTGGCCACCTCCGGCCCTGTGGGCAGGGTTATCCCGGGCCGGGCATAGGGAACGTTGGCGCCCACAACCAGGTTGGGAGCGCCGCTCACGACCTGCGCCACCCCCGATCCGGTGTCCACCCGGCAGATCTGCAGATGGTCCGAATCCGGGTGCCGTTTCATCTCGATAATCTTACCCACCACTATCCCTGCAAGACCGGGTACCGGCTCGACGATCCCTTCCACCGCCAGCCCGGCCATAGTCAGCTTCTCCGCCAGCGCCTCTGCAGGCAGGTCAACATGCACCAATTCCTTCAACCACCGGTAAGAAACATGCACGATCCATTCCTCCTCACAGCCCGCCTAGAATTGGTGTAGAAATCTCACGTCGTTGTCAAAGAACAGGCGGAGATCGTTAATCCCGTATTTGAGCATGGCCACCCGCTCCACACCCATGCCAAAGGCGAATCCGACCGCGGTCTCCGGGTCGTAGCCGACGTTGGCCAACACCCTGGGGTGCACCATGCCGGACCCGAGGATCTCCAGCCAGCCGGTGCCGGAACAGACCCGGCAACCCGCGCCCCCGCAGTTGATACAGGAGACGTCCACCTCCGCACTGGGCTCGGTGAAGGGGAAGAAACTCGGGCGCAACCGGATCTCCCGGTCGGGGCCGAACATCTGCCGGGCAAAGGCCAGCAACACCCCCTTGAGGTCCCCCATGGTGCACCGGCTGTCCACCAGCAACCCTTCTACCTGATGGAACATCGGCGAATGAGTGGCATCGTCGTCCCTTCTGTAAACCTTGCCCGGAACGATGACCCGCACCGGCAGCCGGGGCACTGCCTTCTCCATGGTGCGCACCTGCATCGGCGAGGTATGGGTGCGCAACAGCATCTCCTGGGTGATATAGAAGGAATCCTGCATGTCCCGGGCCGGATGCCCCTTGGGAATGTTCAGGGCCTCGAAGTTGTAGTAATCCCACTCCACCTCCGGCCCCTGGACCACTTCAAAGCCCATGCCCGTGAAGATCCGTTCGATCTCCCGCAGCACAGTGCTCAGCGGATGCCTGTGGCCACGCTGCACCGGCCGGCCCGGCAGGGTGACGTCCAGGGCCTCGCTGGCCAACTGCCTCAATTGCTCCTGCCTGCCTAATGACGCCAGTCTCCGGTCCAATTCGCCTTCCAGCAACAGGCGCACCTCGTTGGCCAGTTGCCCCAGCCGCGGGCGCTCCTCCGGGGAGAGGCTGCCCATACCTCGCAGCACCCTGGTCAGGTCGCCCTTCTTGCCGAGGTACTTCATCCTGACCGCCTGCAGCTCATCCATAGTATTTGCCGATGACAGTTCCTTAAGCGCATCCTCTTTGATCTTGTTGATCTCCTGTTCCACCCACAGCGCACCTCTCTTATCCAAGCATAAAGTAAAGCCCCCGTCACTCAAGGGACGGAGGCCTGTTATAACCTGCGCGGTACCACCCTTCTTGGCCGTCAAGGCCCACTTTCGGGGTACGATCTGTAACGGGAAACCCCGGCCACGCCTACCAGCCTTTCCCGGGCCATCAGCGCAGCGACTTCCAGGTGAACTTCAGAACCCGGGTTCTGGCCCTGCTTCCAATCTCGGCACGGCCTCCCTGGGAGAACCCCCCGGTTCTTACTCTCCTGTGCATCATCATTAAAAACCTATGCAGTTGAAATCCCTCAGTTCTGTCATTGCAGCATCAACCTACGGTACATGATATAGGCAAACGGTGAACCAGTGCGTTCAAAAATCAGCCAACACAGGCGAGCCGGCAGAGACACTTGTGTCACACACCTTTGCGGGGCAGATTTAGAACTCCAGAAGCATTATATCATAAGGCCATATACCCTACAACTCACCAAAAATTGTACACTGCCCGTCCAGTCTAAACCGCGCCCGTCGCCGTCGATCTTCTAGAACGGTTTATAGCGGGAGGCCACTTTTTCCGCGGCCCTGATGCCGTCGACCGCCGATGACATGATCCCGCCGGCGTAGCCCGACCCCTCCCCCACCGGGTAGAGGCCCCGGAGACTGGCCATCAGCTGTTCGTCCCGGTTGATCCGCACTGGTGCGGAACTGCGCGTCTCCACACCGGTCAGTACCGCCTCAGGCATGGCAAAGCCGCGTACCCGGCGCTCAAAAAAGGGGATGGCCTCCCTGATGGTGGCCGCGGCATAGGACGGCAGGCAGGTGGCCAGGTCCGCGAAGACCGTGCCTGGTCTGTAGGTGGGCGTCACCGGCCCGAAACCGCGGCTCGGGCGCCCGGCCAGAAAATCTCCCACCAACTGCACAGGGGCCTGAAAGCCGCCCCTGCCGGCGGCAAAGGCCAATTGCTCCCACCGCCGCTGCCAGACAACGCCCGCCAGTGGATGGGTGCTGCCAAAATCATCCGGCGTCACTCCCACCAACAGGGCGCTGTTAGCGTTAATCTCATCCCTCAGATAGCTGCTCATGCCATTGGTCACCACTCCACCGGCCTCGGAGGCCGCAGCGATCACCCGGCCGCCCGGGCACATGCAGAAGGTGTAGGCAGAACGGCCACCGGGCGCATGGTAGGCGAGCTTGTAGTCTGCCGGTCCCAGCCGGGGGTGGCCGGCCTGGAGCCCGAACTGGGCGGTGTCGATGAGACTCTGGGGATGCTCGATCCGGACCCCGATGGAAAAGGGTTTCGGTGTAAGGACAACGCCCTGCTCGTGGAGCATGGTGTAGGTGTCCCTGGCGCTGTGGCCGGCGGCCAGCAGCACCACACCGGCGTCGATCCGCTCGGAGGCGTTGACCAGGACGCCCCGGATCTCACCGCCGCTCTGCACCAGGCCGGTGACCCTGGCCCTGAATCTCACTGTGCCGCCGTTGGCGATGATCGCTGATCGGAGGTGACTGACCACCGCCCGCAGGCGGTCAGTGCCGATGTGGGGCTTGTTCAGGAAGAGGGCCTCCTCCGGAGCGCCTGCGGCCACCAATTCATGCAGCACCTGGTGACAGCGCGGGTCGCGGATCAGGGTCGTCAGCTTGCCATCCGAGAAGGCCCCGGCCCCGCCCTCGCCAAACTGGACGTTGCTCTCGCCGTCAAACTCGCCGCCGTTCCAAAAATTAGACACCCGCCGCGCCCGGGTCTCCACGTCCTCCCCCCGTTCCAGGAGCAAGGGGCGGTAGCCCATCCGCGACAGGATCAGCCCGGCAAACAGGCCCGCGGGGCCCATGCCGACGATCACCGGCGGGTCGGTCAGCGGCTCCACCCCTGGTTGCACATACCGGTATGCCTCTGCTGTGAACCTGGATATGGCCTGGCGCCGGCTCCCGCCGAGCACCCGTTCCTCGTCCCGCACCTCGGCGGCCACAGTATAAATAAGATAAACCCGCCCGCGCTGGCGGGCATCGATCGACTGGCGCAGCAGTTGATAACCGATCAGCTCAGCATCCCCGATTCCCAGCAGTGAGCTGATCTTCCGGCGCAGTGCCGGCTCATCCTCGTCAAGTTCCAGTTTGATCGGTGGCAGCTTCAGCATGTGTTTCACCTATGGAAGCAAGGGGACGTTCTTTTTGCTTCCTTCTTCGTCTCGCCGGAATGCGCCCGGCTTCATAACGTATTGTAATTTTCCCGACGCCGGATGTTACCCTGGAATTCTGGCAACGATTGCCTCAGGAGGTTGCCGCACTGGCGCCGGCAACGTAGCCTGACGACCAGGCCCACTGCAGGTTATAACCGCCGCAGGCCCCGTCGATGTCCAGGATCTCCCCGCACAGGAATAGCCCCGGGACGAGTTTCGACTCCATGGTCCGGGGATCGAACTCGGCAGTGGCCACGCCCCCCGCAGTCACCTGGGCATTCTGCCAGGACATGGTCCCGCGTATGGGCAGTTTCCAATCGGTCAGTATGCGGACAATCTTCTCCCGCTCCCCGGCAGCCAGGTTAGCCACCCGGCAGCGCAGGTCCAGCACCCCGGCCTCTTTCAGCAGCACCGGGATCAACCGTTTGGAGATCAATCCCACCAGGCTGATCTCCAGGGTTTTGCGGGGCATATTCAAAAAGCGCTCCGCCAGCAGCTGGTCTAGATTTTCCGGCGTCATCTGATCAAACACCATCAGCTTCAGCCAGGGGCGCTCTCCCCTCTGAAGCAGTTCCCCGGCCTTCCTGCTGATCTGTAAGATCGGCGGCCCCGACACCCCATAGCTGGTGAAGAGGATCTCGCCCCGGTCTCTGGCGACCATCTTATAATTGCCCTCGTCATGCTCCTGGAGAATCTCCGCCGTCCCGGTGAACTTCAGGCCTTCAACCTGTTTAAAAAAGTCGCCTGCCAGTTTTAACTGCACCAGAGCAGGAAAGGGGCTGACGATGGTGTGCCCCAACTGCCGGGCCAACTCGAAACCGCTGCCATTGGAGCCGGTAGCAGGCATGGCCTTGCCGCCCGCGGCCAGGATCACCCGGTCGCCGTTGAAGGTGGCGCCGTCCTCCAACTGCAGGTGAAAGGCGCCATCGGCATGATCGATCTCCCGCACCAGGGCGTCGCAGTAGACAATCACTCCCAGGTCCTCAAGCTCGTAGCGCAGCACGTCCAGCACGCTGGAGGCCTGTTCAGACATGGGAAAAACCTTGCCACAATCCTCTACCTTGTGGTTGACGCCAAGCCGGCTAAAAAAGTCGATGGTCTCGGGCACCCCGAACTGTGACAGCGCACTGTAAACAAACTTGGGATTAGTGCCGTGGTATGATCGTACTTCAGTATAGAGATTGGTAAAGTTACAGCGGCCGTTGCCGGTTACCAGCAGCTTCTTCCCAATGCGGGGGTTCCGCTCCAGCAGCGTGACCTCCGCCCCGCTCCGCCTGGCGGCGATGGCAGCGACCATGCCCGAGGCCCCACCCCCAACAATGATTACCTGTCGCCTGCTTTCCGCCTGCACCATGCTTCACCCAAGTCTTTCTTTTTTAATTCTGATTATAATACCAACCCGGCGAAAACTGCTGACAAGAATAATTTCTTCTATGAAAATAGCTGATGCTTTGACCCGCATACGCCTAGCATCCCCTGGAAACACGTGAGCGCGGGGACGGTTCTCGCGCTCACGTGAGGCGCTGGCGCTGGACCTCGTAGATGAGCAGGGCGGCGGCCACTGCCGCGTTCAGCGACTCCACCTCCGGCCGCAGCGGTATGCTCACCACCTGGTCGGCAAGAGCCACCAGATCCCTGCTGATGCCGTGGGCCTCGTTGCCGATCACCAGCAGCAGCCGAGTGTGTCTCAGGTCTGCCTGAAAGTAACTCTGTCCGGTGTGGGGAACCGCAGCTACCACCTGCCAGCCTGACGTCTTCAGTTCCGTCAACAACAGGGGTAGATCGACACCGCTAAAAGACGGCAGGCGAAAGATGGAGCCCATGGTGGCGCGTAGCACCTTGGGGTTGTATAGGTCTACGGTACCCTGGCCCAGCCACACTCCACTCACCCCGGCCCCGTCGCCGGTGCGCAGGATCGTGCCCAGGTTGCCGGGGTCTTGCAGGCCGTCCAGGGCCAGCAGCAGACCGGTCTGCTGCTGCAGCAGCAGACCCTGCTGCCAGGCCGGCTTCTGTACTACCGCCAGGACTCCCTGGGGAGTTTCCGTGTCGGACAGCTCCCCGTATAGCGGCTCATCCACCAGGAAGGCAGGCAACCCCTGCTCCCGGGCATTGTCCAACAATGCCCAGCCTCTCTGGTGCTGCAGCATCCGCTCGGAGTAAACCAGGCACTCGACCACGGAATTGCTCCGCAGGGCCTCCTCCACGAAGGTGATCCCCTCGATCACGAATCGCCGCTCGACGTCCCGGACCTTCCGCCGGCCCAGCCTGCGTGCCAGTTGTACAGCCTGCCTGGTTGTCCTGATCTCCATGATCCCCACCTCAAACCATCAAGCCGTCAAAGGACTATTAAAAAAAGTATGGACACTTGCTGCCATACTTTTTGTAAGCTCCGATTAGTATGATTAAAGTGCTCCGGCTAGATCTTCTCCTTGGCCAGGTCGGCCAGCTTGGCAAAAGCAGTGGCGTTATTGACGGCCAACTCCGCCAGCATCTTCCGGTTGACTATGACGTTCGCCTTCTTCAGCCCGTTCATCAGCTTACTGTAGGAGATCCCGTTCAGCCGGGCAGCCGCGTTGATCCTGGTGATCCACAGCTTGCGGAAATCCCTCCGGCGTAATCTCCGGTGAACGTAAGCGTAATACAGCGATTTCATCACCTGTTCGTGGGCCGGGCGGAAAAGCTTGCTCTTGGCACCACGATAGCCGCGGGCTAACTTCAATATTTTTTTATGGCGGTGCCGGGCAACCGTTCCGCCCTTTACTCTAGGCATAATCTTAACCCCCCTTTAAGGTTTATGAATAGGGCAACAGCCGTGCCATTCGGCCACGGTCCGCGGCGCTCATGATGACCGACTCCCGGAGACGGCGCCTGCGCTTGCTGTTTTTGGTCGCCAGCAGGTGGCTCTTGCCGGCGCTCGCCCGCTTCCAAAGTCCGCTGCCGGTACGCTTGACTCTTTTGGCTGTAGCCCGGTGCGTCTTCATTTTCGGCATGTTCTATTCTCCCTTCGGCTGTTCCTGGTTCTTCGAGGCTAGCACCATGATCATATTGCGTCCTTCGATCTTAGGCTCTTTCTCCATGATCGCCTGATCCTCCAGCATCTTGAAGAACTTGAGGCTCAGCGAGCGCCCCAGATCGGAATGAGAGATCTCGCGTCCCCGGAACATCATGGTGACTTTCACCTTGTCCCCGTCCGCTAAAAAGCGCTGAGCGTTCTTTACCTTCACTTGAAAGTCATGATCCTCGATCTTCGGTCTCAATTTTATTTCCTTGATCTCGATGACTTTCTGCTTCTTGCGCGCCTCCCGGTCCCGTTTGCTCTGCTCATACTTGTACTTGCCGTAGTCCATGATCCGGCAAACCGGGGGCTTGGCTTGAGCGGCCACCTCAACCAGGTCGAAGCCTTGCTCCACCGCGATCCGGAGGCCCTCCTTGATCGGCACAACGCCAAGCTGCTGGCCGTCGCTACTGACTAAACGGATCTCACGAACGCGAATCTCCTCATTAATCCGCAAGTCTTTATTAATTATTCGCCACCTCCTGTAAACTCCTGTGAAATAGATAAAGCGGGTAATCCACCCGCTTTCAGCCAAAAGAAAGTTTTCGGCGCAACCCTAGCAGCACTGAAAGCCCTAAGGTGAGAAGCGAGTGGCCTCTACTTTTGTGCCTGTTGTTTAGTTAAAACTGGAACAAAGCTTAGCACAACCGCTACCAGGTGTCAATCATGTTTTCGTCTATTTGTCGCACTAGCCTGATGTTTCACGGGCGTTCCTATGCCTTCTGCGCGATAGCACCCGCTAGTTGCACAGCAAAATCATCCACTGAAATCCGGCCGAGATCGCCCTGGCCACGCTTGCGCACACTGACTGCCCCGGCTTCCGCCTCCTTGTCGCCGACCACCAGCAGGTAGGGGATCTTCTCCAGTTCGCCATCCCGGATCTTGTAGCCCACTCTTTCGTTGCGATCATCCACCTCCACCCGGAAGTCATGCTGTTCCAGGGTGGCCGCCACCTCGGTGGCATAGGGAATGTGCCGGTCAGCGACGGTGAGCACCCGGGCCTGAACCGGCGCCAGCCACGCTGGAAAGGCTCCGGCATAGTGCTCGGTAAGGATGCCCAGGAAACGCTCGATACTGCCGAAGGCCGTCCGGTGGATCATCACCGGACGGTGTTTTTCGCCGTCCTCCCCGATGTAGGTGATGTCAAAGCATTCCGGCATCGTGAAGTCCAACTGGATCGTGCCACACTGCCAGCTCCGGCCCAGGGTATCCTGAAGGTGGAAGTCGATCTTCGGGCCGTAGAAGGCTCCATCTCCCTCGTTGATCTTGTAGGCGTTCCCGTTTTGCTCCAGCGCCTGCTTCAGGGCGTCGGTGGCCTGCTCCCAGATCTCGTCGGAGCCCATGGCGTTCTCCGGTTTGGTGGACAATTCCATCCGGTATGGGAAACCGAAGGTCTGGTAGATGGAATCGATCAGCTTGATGACCTTGATGATCTCGGCCGTGATCTGCTCCGGCATCATAAAGATGTGAGCATCATCCTGAGTGAAGCAGCGCACCCGCATCAGGCCGTGCAGGGCGCCCGAGCGCTCGTGGCGGTGCACCAGCCCCAGCTCGCCGTAGCGGATCGGGAGTTCCCGGTAGGAGTGGGGCCTCCTCTTGTAGCAGATGATGCCGCCGGGGCAATTCATCGGTTTGACCGCATAGTCCTCCTCGTCGATCTTCAGGAAATACATATTTTCCTCGTAGTGGTCCCAGTGCCCGGAGCGCTCCCACAGCTCCCGGCTGAGGATCATCGGTGTCTTGATCTCCTGGTAGCCCCACTGGCGGTGCAGCTGGCGCCAGAAGTTCTCCAGTTCGTTGCGGATGATCATCCCCTTGGGGTAGAAAAAAGGAAAGCCGGGACCCTCGTCGGCGATGCCGAACAGGTCCAGTTCCTGCCCCAGTTTGCGGTGGTCGCGGCGCTTGGCCTCCTCGATCCGCTGCAGATACTCATCCAGGTCTTTCTGTTTGGGGAAGGAGGTGCCGTAGATCCGCTGCAGCATCTTATTCTGCTCGCTGCCGCGCCAGTAAGCCCCAGCGATGCTGAGCAGCTTGACAGCGCCCACCATCCCGGTGCTCGGCAGGTGCGGCCCCCGGCAGAGGTCGATGAACTCCCCCTGCTTATACAGGCTGACCTGCACATCCGCGGGCAGATCCTGGATCAGCTCCACCTTGTAGGGCTCACTCCGCAGGGTGAAATACTCGATGGCCTCCTCCCGGGAGACATCCCGGCGCACCAGCGGGTAATCCTCCTTGACGATCTTCCGCATCTCCGCCTCAATCGCCGCCAGGTCTTCGACGGTCAAGATGTGGCCCGAGTCCAGGTCGTAATAGAATCCGTCAACGATGGCGGGGCCGATGGCCAGCTTCGTCCCGGGGAACAACCGCTGCACCGCCTGGGCCAGAATGTGGGAGGAGGTATGCCGGAATACCGCCCGGCCATCCTCGTCGGCGAAAGTCAGGAACTCCACCTGCCGGTCCTGCTGTGCCTGGCTCTGGAGGTCATCCACGGCCCCGTCCACTCTGGCTGCCAGGGCCTCCTTGCCCAGTTTCCGGCTGATGCCTGCAGCCACCTGGCTCCAGGTGCTGCCCTGTTCCACCTCTCGCCGGTTGCCGTCTTGCAAGGTCACTGTTAAGAAACTCATACCGCACCTCCTGATCGTAGTCGCGCCTCAACATAAATAAAAAGCAATAATAAAAAAAATCCCATCCCCTGTTCGGGGACGAGATTTTCCCGCGTTTCCACCCCTGTTGGCGGATGTACCTGCGGCTGCCCTAATATTCGCCCCTGTGCAGGCCATGTAAGGAAGCCGTCATCCGTCCTCTCGTCCGCACTGTTACCGGTGTGCCACCGCTCTCCTTGGTCGGAGAATGCTCCCGGGTGGTCTTCCCCTCACCCTATGGTAGAGGCGCTTGCAGCCATGGCGCCACTTCTCTGCAACCGGTAGGAGGGTACTCTTCCAATCATCGCGTTGTCTGTTATCGATTGACATGCACATTATACGACGCTCCGGGAGACCCTGTCAATCACCGCCTGCACTGTCACGCAAGCACGCCAGCCAAGAACCGTCCCCGCTTGCACCCTCACTTCTTGTGGGCGTTCAGCTGCTTGCACCTGGCGCATCCCGGACAGCGGCTGATCCGCTCACCGAAGACCTGCTGAATCGTCTGCAGCGGGTCGCAGTCCCAGATCAGATCGGAGACGTGAAAGATGATCGACTTCGGCGCCAGGGTGATCAGCATGCTGAGCAGATAGTCTTTGTAGTTGAACTCGCCGTCGTTGACGGTAAAGGAGGGGGTGCGCAGATGCTCGCTGCGGATCACCTCTCCGGTCTCGTCACACAAAAAGAAGGTGCCCTCGGTGTTGATAAAGACGTGCACCTCGTAGATCTTCGTCTCCTGCATGTCGATGAAACAGCGCAGCAGCCGCACGAATTCCAGGTAATCCTTGGCCGCCATAAACTCCTGGCTGGTGCGTTTGACCATGCGCTGCAGTTGCTTCCAGTAGTCCTTGAGGCGGAACCTGGCGAATCCCTCTACCATCAGCACCTGGGAGTCGGCCAGGTAGTCGTAGATACTTTGCAGAATCCGGTTTCTCCGGACGATCCGGAGCTTGGACATGGATTCAGCGTTGCGCTCGATCAGGTCATCCCGGTCGTTGGCCGACCAGTAGTTGTAGCTTTTATCGATAAATTTCCTGACGAAGTTGGATTCCACATGGTTGACCAAGAGGTCGGAGACCGCCTTGGCCACCGCAAAACGGCAGGCAATCCCCTTTTCTCCCTGTTTCTTGCCCCGTGGCGTATGAAGAATAAAAAAAGACCAAGGAGGATTTTCCGCTTCTTCCAACTCCAAGGCCAGTCCTTCGCTAGTTAAAAATTTTAGTTCAGAGTCCAATCTTTCCCGCACTTCATCAGCATATGCAATGGTACCTACGATGATATCAGAGGCCAAAAGAATTCACCCCTTCCGTGGCGATGTAAAAACCGCGTCAATACATGATATGTTATTATACGGAAGGGGTTTTCACGTTATACGATAATATTTCTTGGAAATAATCACAGCCCCTCGGGGCTGTGATTATCACTGAATTAATCTCCATCTACTGGCAGTTGTCCTTGTGGGGCGAAGTTTTTAAAAACAGGAGTCTCGCCTATTGAAAGGTAGATAGCACCTGCCTTACCATTCCTGTGGTAACCTTGTCGGCCAGGGTCGGCATGGTTTTATACTCCTCGATCTCCTGGCAAACTGTTTCCAGGGTCAGGGGACGCCCTTCGTTGCGAATACGGCGAATCACCCGGTTGATGATGGTTATGGACAGGTCGCTGGAACTGAGATCCTCTTTGGCACGTTTTGTCATATTATATTTACTCCTTTTCTATATTTTCTACGGAAGCATAATCATCGATTTTTTATAGAAGACTTTTCCCAGTTGTTATGATAGCATTATTTCCCATCTAATTAAACCTGATTTTTAACTACAGTAGCAAGAATGTTTTTGGCAGTATTGCTGGGAATGGCAAATCCAATTCCCTGTGCCTGGGCATCGACGGCCGTATTGATACCGATCACTTCGCCGTTCATATCCAGCAGCGGTCCGCCGCTATTGCCGGGATTGATGGAGGCGTCCGTCTGGAGCAGGTTCCGGTAGCTGCGATCCTGTACGGTGATCGGACGTCCCTTGGCGCTGATCACTCCCACCGTAACAGTATGATCGAGCCCGTAAGGATTGCCGATGGCAATTGCCCAGCTGCCCACCCGGATATTGTCGGAATCACCCAGCTTCAGATATGGCAAGTTACTGCCGGCGTCGACCTTTAACACCGCCAGGTCAAGATCCTGGTCGCTTCCCACCACCCGGGCATTAACCGGCTGTGACTTGCCCATGATCGTGACCTGAATCTGTTGGGCGCCATCGATCACATGCTCGTTGGTCAGCAAATACCCATCCGCAGAGATGAAAAAGCCGGACCCCAGACCTTTCTGCACCATGGTCTCAGACTGGTTATTACCCTGCCCGAAGAACTGGCGGAAAAAAGGATCGTTGAAAAACGGGTTTTCCACCTGCGTTGTCACCTGCGTCTCGATCTTGACAACCGCTGGTCCCGCGGCGGCAACAGTGTCGGCGATGGTGTCCGTCCCTATTGCAGGCGTTAAATCACTCTGGATAGTTCCCTGAACCTGGGGAGTTTGCAGGTCTGCCAGGATGGCATTTAAGCCAGTACGCCCGGAGGCAAACAGCATTCCTCCTGTAAAAGCGATCCCCGCTATAAATGCCCCCAGGATAACTCCTGCCAGAAACCGGTTATGCCTGATAATGTTCATTTCAGATCTCCTCCTCTCTTTCCTGATAGACAAATTCCTTCACTTTACAGATGGCGTCCTAATGTCGCTCATCACGCTGCTGCTTTTTACCATTGGCGATCTGATTATTTCCCATCTCTATTTTTCATGATCAACATTAATATAAGCTTAAAAATAGCTTAAAAAAACATAAATAAATACAACCCCACGGTTTATTTACCTGGCCCGCCGGGTGCCCAGTACGATCGCGCGCTTAGACGCCTGCAACCTTAACTTTTATTGCCAGATGCAGCCAGGGTCAGCCGGTGAATTAGGCGAGGGGAGAGGCGGGGCCTAGAAGAATTGGCAACGCCTAGCATGTAATTACAGCTAGATCGCGTGCAACGTGGTTGACTACGGCGCCTCTATCAATTAGGAGCAAAGTCGCTCATTTTCTTGACGATTTGCTCCATATGCTCCTGGGTCAAAGAACGCTTCGAGGGCTCCAGGATAATTTGCACGGCATCTACGGGGACGGCTACAACCCCCTCGTCTGTTTCAAGGCGCACAAACTGCCGCTCCACCCCCGCCACTGTTCCGAAGATTTTTCTACCGTTAATCAACTCAAGAACAACCTCTTTGTCTTGATAGGTTTTTAACTGGTCCCACAACCCGAATCACTCCCTTCCTAGATTGTTATTATCAGGGTATGTCATTGAATATTTTTTGTTCGCATCCCATTTATTAACATATTTTTATGCGGTAGACATTCGCAGTAGCATCGACGATGCTGGCACGTGTGATGAGCCAGGTCCAGTTCATGTTCTCACGCGCTGCAATACCTACCAGACAATCCCTAATACCAGCCCGAGCGTTAAACCTTGTACCCTTTCCTGCTAATAATTTAAACCCCTCAGGGTAAGATAATCCTGAAGGGGGCGATCGTCATTCCTAGAGGCATACACTGCAAGATAGAAGAATGCTGCCACAACAGGTTCGGTATATGCCAGGCGCATAGCATCGAAATAAAATCAAGCGTCGCCAATAAAAAAGGTAGCATGTCTGAAAATACTTGCTGCGAAACTTTTAAACATAAGATGTCATAACAGTGAACTCATTCATACCAAAGCCGCCCCACCCGGGCGGCTCTCTATTGCCTTATTTTTCCATCGTAAAAATATAAATCGCACATAACCTACCCGGCCAATTATTTAGGTTTAGTCGCTGGCACGGCTGCGATTGCGGGTTTTGGAGCAGTAACTTTCTTGTCAGCCTTCTTCTTCTTCATTTTTTCATTATTCTTAGGGCTTTTATCCCCCATACTAAATACCCCCCATCACGCTTTACATAAAGAATACCCTATTCCTTACATTAGTACCATGGCATATAATAAATACCACATGATTGCATGTGGTATTTATTTTACAGGCGGGATGTTTGTAGTGTCAGCACTACTTTGCTCGATACAACTTGCCTGGCTTGTTAACTCACCCGTCACTTTACCTGTTACCTTACCTCACCTCTTACCCTACCTACCGAACTGGAGCCCCGAGACCGACTTACCGATTGCCAACCAGTTCATTTTGAGGAACCTACTTGCCTCGTCCTCCCTGTCAGGCAACCACTTTCTCCCGCCTGTCAATTACAAACTAGCATATGACTGCATTGATAGCAACAAGGCCAGAATGCCAATAACATGCATATACCATATTGTCTGGCACAATAGTGTATAAAATCTTACTAATACATAGATTTACAAGTAATAGCTTCACCGTACGTCGTTTGTCTTCATTCCATTTTAGTCCAACCTGTTACTTGATTTACTGAAGAATAGCAAGTACACTATCTCCAAAATCCCAACGGTATTTAGAATAAGTATAACCACATACCAGGCAGTTTGAGTGTTACGGGCAGAATGCCATAAGGCAATTCCTTTCCAGATAAGGCTCCAGACGATTACTATGCCCAGCAGCCAGGGGTTAATATGAGATAATGCATGCATAGCTTTATGCCTCCTTTTAATCTAATGCGAAAAGGGCATTTCGCAAATATAGCTCTTTAACCGCTGCAACAAAATCCCGTGATACAGCCAACCGCAGCATCACTTCGAAACAGCTAACCGTAGCACGCCGTTATTCTCCCTGACTTTAAGCCTAGTTGGTTATTTCCCGAACTATTGATAAATCATTCGTTCTGAACTGCCTGCAACGCGCCATTACCTCCCATAAGCCGGAGATCATCAACAGCGACTAGAGTAGGCATTTTACCAATCTGGACTATATCAAGCTGATTGAAGAAAGCGGCGCCACGATCTCCATGGATGGCAAGGGACAATGTCTGGACAACGCCAGAACGGAACGATTCTTCCGCATCCTGAAATACGATCGCATCTACATCAACGAATACAAGACACCACGACAAATTAACTGAGAAGCGACACTTCGTGATGGATTCCCGTTACTTTAACTGTTTTCAGATTTTAACCATCCGTTTCTTAGCAATATTTTTAGCAGTCCGGATATCCGCTTTCACCATATATCCACTACTTATTTCGTGCTTAGGAAATTACTCTTTGATATGTATTTTAATCGGCAGCGAAAATAGCCTACAAAATCCCTGAATAATTTAAAGTCCCTTATTAGACAGAATGCCCCAATTTCCTAAATTTCCACCCTTGCCCGCTAAAATAAATTCCCAATTACTAAGTTAAAATGGTGGCTCATCATCACTATAGTCAGGAACTATAGTCGATCTTGATGGTGTTTCAATAAATGCAGCTAATTCTTTTTCAAATGCCTTGGCCCATAAATCTAGATAAGAATAATAACCTGCTAAATTATAAAACCTCACATCGCCTGCTTCTAAGCCTTTTTTTATAGTTAAAATAAAATAATGATACGGTTCTGGAATTAGATCTTCAAATATACCATCAAAATAATGAAATACATACTCTTGTTCGTTATATTCACTTGAACTCAATTTTCTTACTAATGCGCCTATTAGCTCTCTTTTTAATGTGAAATACTTCGCTACATATTTAGCAGAAGCCCCAAAATACCCATTATTATTATCATCATCAAAATACAATCCCTCATTAATAGATTCTATTAATTTGTTTTCAATTCTCAAGCGGGCAATATGATCTATCTGATCCCAATAATTAGGGGGTAAGATTTGTATTATAGTACTAATTAAACATAAATCGATAGTCGTTTTAAGATCTTCCGAAATTATTTCTAATGCTTGCTTAATCTCATCCTCGTTCAATTTTTTAAAAAGTTCCTTAAAAATATATTTAATTTGGTCAATCAACTCAAGCTTCTTGTTGTTATATACCTCAATAAAAACTGGTAAGAATTTATTTGGAGGGATCTTATTTACAAGAAGTTCGGCATACTTATCACTTTTTGAAAAGTAAGGATCATATATAAGTTTTACATATTCCTTTAAAGTAAAGGGGCTCTTTGCTGTGTCAATGATTTTTAAAAGATAATTTATAAAAATAATAATTGAATTTGCATCGAAATCTGTGTCATTGAATTTTTCGTGGCTACGAGGGTTTCTAATTGCCTGATAGATACCCCTTAGCATTTGCTCCATACCGTATTGGATATTTTTGTCATTATCAGTTTGCAGTTTGTTTACTTTTAATTTTGGATTCTGGCCACCAAAAGCCTGGCCAACCAAAGGAAGACCATCGCCATCTAATCCCGTTCGCTCCCTAATTAAATCGCCTAAGAAAAAGATGCCATCCAAAATTGCACCAGAAAAATTTTTCTTTTCATAATTATTACTAATCACTTTCCAAAGCCTATCTTCAATTTCTGTTTGGAGATTCATGGATACTAGCATACCCCCCTTCATAAGTCAAACGCCTTTCGTTTAAAGAAAGCTATCCCTTTCATTCTACACTTGTATTTAGCAATTCAAGTATTGCCGTAACGCTCGGATATACATCACCTGATTGCAGTTTAGCTTCACCCGGATTCATGTGAACTTATAACTTGTTTACTACCCGTTTTTCGCATCAAGGGAATTTCTATCTGAACCTTGACAAATCTTTTTTTAAAAAAAGACTGCCTGCTTTTTGCTAACGAGGCAGAACATAGTGTATAGTCAGACTGGCGCCCCTACCGGACAGTGGCGCCTCTATGATCGCATCTTTTCCCCTCATGTTTTTATACATGACCTCACAGCATATAGGCGACCTATGATTGTGCCCCGGGTAACCCCCAACCTTCCGATACATTTCACCTGAGTTGATATCGACATTATTGGCCACCTGCATTGCTGAGCATCTCTTTCAGGGCTATCTGAAAATCTTGTACATTGGGCAATGAAACTCCTCTCCAATCTTAAATCATATTGCGCTAAACCACTCGTGATCTATTTCCACAGCTTCAATGGTCTTTGTTTTTATACCGAGGGAGAGAGACTTCAGTATATCAATCAGCTGCTCACCGTTAACGAGGTCTATCGGTGGCGCCCCGTCGCGCTTTGCCTCTTTTATTGCCTCTCCGGTAAAAGATCCTGTGGTGATAAACAAACCCTTGTCTGTTCTACCAAGCATTGCGCCACGAAAATCACGTATTTGGCTTGGCGTTACGGATCCTTGATACCTTTTACATTGAAACATTACATAAAAGCTCAGTAGTCCATTTATCCTGGCTATACCCTTGCCGTCAATTCCTCCATCGCCAGCCTTGCCGGTAACCTCTACTTGAACAAACCCTGATTCCCTCAATATTCTTTGCGTCAGTCGTTCAAAGGCATCAGATGATAACTTGTAAAGTATGCTTTGTAATTCTTCCCGCCAGTTTTGCGTCTCTTCCGGCTGGTCTATACCTTCATCCTCAGCGCCTATCTCTATGTCTTCTACTGCGATATTGGCAGCTTTTTCTTTGGTAATTAGATCCCGAACAAAGGCAACAACTTCTTTAGAATTTATCTCATTGAGATCTTTGCCTGAAGATGTGATGGACCAGACGCCTCTCAAAGAGTTTTCCAAAACCCCGTATTTCTTAAGATAAGTGCGAGCCCATGCTAATCTGTACTCTACCTCGCTTAAAGCAGCTTTGCCGTGAGGTATTTCTAATATCTGATCAGGTATGCTGCTTATTTCTACTACCTTCTTATTGATCTCATCGATGGTTCCAGATCCTCCAAGGGCACGGATTGCCTTAAATAGCGGGTCCATCAACCGATCGTATGTAGGAATCTTTGCCATTTCATTTTCCATGCTGTCCTCTCTCCTATCGAGCTAACATTTCAGTAATCCCACTCATCGTATCCCAACATCGATTGGGATACCATCATTGGTAGAGGTATTACCTCTACCACATTAAATACCTCTACCAAAAATTGATCGCTCTCTGCATTGAAGTAGAGCGGTGGAGGCAGTAGCGGCAAATAATCAAAACTCTTAGCCGTTTTTCGACACCAGTTTATGGTTTTCCTGCATAATATCCCAATAATACCTGCCAACCACCTTCTTTTCCTGTATAAGAAACCAAAGGTGGAAATTAACCTTGGCAGAAAAGTTCAATCCTAATGAACATCTGAGGACACTGACCAGGCGTAAAAAGGTAAAGGACGCCCTAGGAGAGCACTGGATATCGGAAAACCATGTCTATCTGGATATCAAATGGCGGCTAATCTGGTTTAGGAATGCCTACCCAGAAGGGTTCATCGAAACAGTTGAAACAGCAGTGAACGATAAGAAAGGCAGCGTTGGATAGGCTGAATGACATCATCAAGGTTGATCTGTCGGAGGCTCCAATCAAGCATAGAAGGAAAGCTGACGGAAAGTAGTTATTATAATAACTGTCGTAAAACAGCAAAAATAAAAGCAGCCCCATCCCTGGAGTGCTTGAATTACATGGTGGGCGCGGTAGGTATCGAACCTACGACCCCTACCGTGTCAATTCAATGCTCCGTCTTTATGTATAACAAAATGGATTATTACAACATCCTATCCTATAGTATGTTTCAGGGGACAAAGAATG
>JBEKKU010000033.1:0-18541 GCA_050010575.1 Thermacetogeniaceae bacterium
ACACAGAATGCCAGCCGGGGAGCGATTTCCGACATTATAAGCATCGCCAAGCGATTTCTGGGCAGGCCCTATAGTTATGGAGCAAACGGACCATCAAGCTTCGATTGCTCCGGTTTTGTGCGTTATATCTATTCCCTCTACGGGGTTGACCTGCCGCGCGTTGCCAGCGACCAGGCCCGGGCCGGCCAAAAAGTATCCCCCTCAGTCCCAGGTGATCTGGTATTCTTCTCGGATCGGAAAGACGGGTATATCACTCACGTCGGAATCTATGTAGGAAATAACTTCTTCATCCACGCCGCCTCCTTCCAGGGAGTTACCATTACCTCGCTTGACGATTCCTGGTATAAGGCCCGCTATGTTGGAGCATGCCGTATCTTGTAGCATTCGTTGACTGCTGGCCTTTCAAAACAACTCTGTTTGCGAAGACAGGTATAATACATTGTCCACCTCTCCGCCAACCAAAAGCCATAAGACCTTACTGGTATTCATTTTGTCTTGCCTGGCCCTCCTTGCAATAGCCGGCGTTGGCTATGCCATATTCAAGCAGGCGCCGGTTGAGGTTGACTCGCGCCTCCTGGCCACACCGGATGATGCCGTTGCCCCGCAAGTATATGCTCCCCCACAGGTAGAGGTGGAAGCCAAGTCTGAAAAGCCGGTCCTGCCGGTCGGATTGCCGCTCGCCAAGCTCGGTGTCATCTGCAACATTCCGCATGATCCAGAAAAGAGAGTGGCGTTGACTTTCGACGATGGCCCCTCTCTGGCAATGACCCCCGAATACCTGAAAATACTCCAGGATAAAGGAGTGCACGCCACATTCTTCCTGATCGGCAGCCAGGTCCAGCGCGAGCCGAGCTTGGCGGCATTGATCGCCAAGGACGGAAATGAAATCGGAAATCATACTTACAGCCATCTTAATCTGAGGAAGGCATCCCTGACGGATGCTGCAAGCAATATCCTGGAAGGCCAAAAAGTGATCGAACAGGATACTCATCAGGAGCTATCACTGTTGCGCCCCCCGGGGGGAGAGCTTAACGAGCCTATAATTCATGAAATTCAAAAGTTGGGCTATACTGTCGTGCTCTGGAATATAGACCCTCAGGACTGGAGGGAGGATGCCACCTCCAGCCAGATCATCAACAATGTGATGGCCAATCTTTGGCCGGGTTCGATCATCCTGCTGCACGAGGGTAAACTGCCGACGCTCAAAGCTCTGCCTCAGCTGATCGATGATATCACCAGGCGGGGTTACCAGATCGGCACCGTATCGGAACTGCTGGAAAAACCATCGCGTCCAGTATCCCCGCCCACCAAGGTAACGACCGAAACGCCTCCCGCCGGACCCACCACGGTAACGCCCGAAACGCCTCCCGCCGGACCCACCAAGGTAACGACCGAAACGCCTCCCGCTGGAGGCGCCTGATCACGAATTGCACCGGTATGCTTGACAATTCTACGTATGATGAAGTTGAAAATGGCCGGCGGCCTTAGCTGATCATGCCACTGGCTAGATCATGCCGGCCGGCCTATCCTTGTGACAGATCTGTCTGTTTGTCAAGCCAGGCAGACAGGTGTCCGAAGACCTCTGCCCGATTCACGTCGTCAAAGGGGCGGTGCGGAGTTTGCTCGTACTCGTGATGCTCCTTGTTCGCAAAGGGTATGGAATGGAAGAATTGACGGGTTTCTTTGGCCGGGGTGATCCGGTCGCTCAATCCATAGAGCATCAGCAGCGGCACGTACAGATCGAAGGTGTGTGTTCTCACCCAGCTTTGGGAGTCAAGAACTGCACGCCAGAGCCTTGCCGTCATTTGCTCATGGCGCAACGTGTCTGCAACCAGGAACTTGACCACCTCCGGATCGCGGGTGAGTTTCGTATAGTCGGGCTGCTGCTCCATTGTAAAGTCCGGTTTAATGATCGAGAGCACCCGGAGCGCCAGAACCGTGGCCGGAGAAAAACCGGAGTAGCGTAAGGGCGGGCTGATGGTAATGATCCCTTTCAGGCCCTCTGGGTGGCGCATCGCATACTCCAGGCTGATCAGGCTCCCCAGGCTGTGTCCGAGTAAAAAGACCGGTGACTCAGCTTCGCGGTCTCGGACCTGGCTCAGAAAGACTTTCAGGTCACCCAGGAGGTCGGACCATTTTTGGATATGCCCTCGCGGGCCGGGTGAGCGACCGTGCCCTCTCAGGTCGAACCCGTACCAGGCATAGCCTTGGGGCACCAGATGCTGAATGATGTTGCGCAGGCCTCCGCTATGATCGCCGTGGCCGTGCATCCCAACAACCACAGCCCTGGATGGACTGGCCGGGTGCCACGCTTGAAAATAAAGTTCTGTTCCTCTCACGCCTTGAAAAGTTCCCTCACTATGATACAAAAAACTTCCCCCTAAAAATCTGTCTATGACATTTTGTAAAATTCTGCACGTATTGGGGAATGGAATGAGCGGGTATCACTGCATTTTGCCAATATCCCATCATTTTTATGTTATACTACCTTGTCGCAGGAAATTCAATGGCATCTATTGCTGTATAGCAGGAGGTCTAACGGTAGAATTGAAATATAGAAAAAATATGGAGCAAGTAGTTTGTCTAATGAGTTTTATCCGAAGCTAACTGCCCCTAATACCCCCGCTTCTGCAAGTGGGGCAAGGGCGTTAAGTTCCTGGATCAGCTGCAATATCTTTATTAAGTCAAGGATATGTCGAGCTCGGCGGTGAACGCCGTACTGCTGTCCTTCTCGTTGACGCCCTTGACGAATACCTTGTTCGATTGGCTGACATCGTCCCGCTTATATAGGGCGATGGTATCCCCGGGAAAAACCTCGCCCAGGTAGTTGATCTGGAGCGATGTTACCTGGTATCTCCGGTGCTGCTCGATGGTGAAGCAATCGGTGATCAGGCTGATATACCGCGAGCTGTTCAGGTGCTCGTGCATGTCGATGTCGCTGCAGCCGATCTCTCTCCTGTAAGCCAGTTCCAGTTCCGCGGGCAGCCTGATCTTGCTCAGTGTGCAATCGATTGCCCGCTCGGAATCTGTTTCAGGATAATCCGTCTTGAGCAAGCTGGCCGGTTTGAGCCTTCTCGTTCTGATGTCCAGGACCACCCATATTGAGACTGCCCGGGCGGTGATCTTGCCCTGTGCATCTTTCATCAAGTAATCCCTGTAGAACTCATACTTGTAGGGTGGCTGGAGCCAGGTTTCAATGGCGATCTCCTCATCCAGTACCGGATATCTCGAGACATCGACTCTCATCCGGGTGATTGCCCAGAATATGCCATGTTGCTGGTCGATGGCGTGGATGCCTATGCCCCGGTCATGGGTATGCCTGCCGGACATGCTGATAAAATAGTTGACGATGGCGCTCAATTTCATCTTTCTGGCAAAACCAACATCGCCTACTGCGACCCAGAAACGTTTTGCCAGTTTGACTGCCGGTTCCATGCGAAAACTCCTCTCCAGTACTGCAGACTGCTATGCCTGATACCCTGAATTTAAGCGACATTGTATATAGACCTATCCGGTGTTGGATGGGAGATGCACACTGCTTTTACAGGCCAATCAATCTCCCATCTCTCTGATCATTTTAATCATCTTAAGCACCCTTAGCAGCTTATCATCGCTCAATTCTTTTAATTGATCAAAAACCTGTGACAAGCGTGGCCGCTCTGTCATCGCTTTAAGAAAAGAGGGCCAGGCATCGGCTTCAGAATTGTCAATTGCCGATTGCTTTGTGGGTAGATTATTGATCTCGGCTTCTTTAATATCACGTTCAGAAAATGATTTCATATAACCTGCGGCAATCATTAGTTCTGAAATTGTTACATCATTTGAGGCTTTCTCGGCAATTCTTGAAAGAATCACTGCACTTGGAGGATTGGCTAAACGGCATCTTAAAAGCCTGGAGATATAGCCGGGATCAACGTTGGTCTCATGCCCGAACCTGTTAATGGAGCGATCGCCCTTAGCTCTCTTCAAGAGGTCTGCAAATAAAATTTTATCAAACGCCATGTTGGCCAGCCTCCTCTGCCTGTTACTTATTTTAAAACAAACAGCTGTCTGCAGACAATGATTATTTAACCATTGATTATAGGCAATACAAAATTCACTTATAGCTATATGGTTGTCTACTGACAATGGTGTGGTGGTAAAAAAGAAGAGCAGGATTCATGAAAAAGCAAGTTGAGGCATGGGGTCTGATATTACACTGCTTTGGCAAACTGGCTGTAATACAGGTCGTAGTAAAAGCCCTTTTGCGCCAGCAATGACTCGTGGTTGCCCCGCTCGATGATCTCGCCATGATCGAGCACCAGGATCATGTCGGCCTCCCTGATGGTGCTCAGGCGGTGGGCGATAATGAAGCTGGTGCGGCCCTGCATCAGGGTGAGCATGGCTTTCTGGATATACTTCTCGGTGCGGGTGTCCACGCTGCTGGTGGCCTCGTCCAGCACCAGGATATCCGGATCGGCCAGGATGGTCCTGGTGATGGAGAGCAGTTGTCGCTGGCCATGGCTCAGGTTGCTGCCTTCCTCGGACAGGATGGTATCGTAGCCGTCGGGCAGGCGCCTGATGAAATAATTGGAATTGGCCATGATGGCAGCCTGCTCGATCTCCTCGTCGGTGGCCTGCGGGCGGCCGTACCGGATATTTTCGCGCACCGTCCCCTTGAATAAATAGGTGTCCTGCAGCACGATGCCCAACTGGCGGCGTACGCTATCCTTGTCCAGATGGCGGATATCCTCGCCGTCGATGCTGATGACACCGCTGTCCACGTCGTAGAACCTGGTAAGCAGGTTGACGATGGTGGTCTTACCCGCCCCGGTATGGCCGACCAGGGCGATGATCTGCCCTGGCTGGGCCTCGAAGGTGATCTCCTTGAGCACAGGCGTCTGCTGATCGTAGCTGAAGCAGACGTGGTCAAAGACCACCCGGCCCTTGACCTGCTCGATCTTTTTATCTTTTTCATCCTTATACTCGCCCTGCTCGTCCATCACCTGGAACACCCGCTCGCCTCCGGCCAACGCCGATTGTACAGTGTTGTAGAGAGTGGCGATCTGATTCAGGGGGCTGGCGAACTGCTTCGCATAGCTGACAAAGCTGGCGATCACCCCGATGGTGGCTAGTCCCTTGATGGTCATCCAGCCGCCAATGCCCACGATCAGGGCAAAGGTGATATTGTTCAGCAAATTGCCCATCGGCATGATGAAGCCGGAGAAGACCTGGGCGCGCAGGGCAGACTGCTTCAGTTTCAGGTTGGCGGCCCGGAAGTCGGCGATGGACTCCTGTTCGTGGCAGAAAGCCGTGATCACCTTCTGGCCGGTCACATTCTCCTCGACAATCCCGTTCAAGACTCCCAGGTTGGCCTGCTGGTCGATGAACCCCTGTAGGGTGTATCTGGCGATCGCCCTGGTGACCAGCGTGAATATGGGGATGCTGAGCAGGCAGACAATGGCCAGGCGCCAGTTGATCAGCAGGATGACCACGGTCACACCGGTGACCGTGAGCACGCTGGAGATGAGCTGAACGAGGCTCTGGTTGATGGTGGTGTTGATGTTCTCGATATCGTTGGTGAACCGGCTCATCAGTTCACCATGCGGCCTCAGGTCGAAGAATCTAATCGGCAGTGACTGCACCTTGGCAAACAGGTCGTTCCTCATGCCCTTCACGGTGTGCTGGGCCACGTCGATCATCGAGAAGGAGGAGAGCAGGTTTATAGCAGCGTCAGCCAGGTAGATCAATAACAATACCAGCGAGATCGCGGCCAGTCCGCCCAGCTTTTTGGGGATGATATAGTTGTCGATGGCAATCTGCATCAGGTAGGGCGCCAGTAGCTCCAGTCCGGTGCTGAAGGTCACCAGCAGCAGCACTGCGATCAGGCCGCGCCTCTGCCGGCCCAGATAGCCCAGTATTCTTTTAAAGGTACCCCCGAGGTTCTTAGGTTTTTCGGCGCCGGCCATGGCTGCGATGCTGGACATCGGGCCGTGTCCACCGCGGCCGCCACCCGGGCCGGGCCCGCCTAATCCGCCTGGTCTAACCGGCCTGATTGGCTGATCTGTTTTTTCATCAGGCATATTGCAGCTCTCCCTCTCCCAGTTGTGAATTATAAATATCCTGGTAGATCTCGCTGGTTTTCATCAATTGTTCATGGGCGCCGATGGAGTCGATCATGCCATCATTCAGGACGATGATCTTATCGGCATGGAGCACGGAGGTGATCCGCTGGGCAATCACGAAACGGGTGGTATCCTGCAGAACCATGCTTAAAGCCTGCTGGATCTTGGACTCGGTGGTCAGGTCGACGGCGCTGGTGCTGTCATCCAGGATCAGGATCCGGGGCTTGATTAAAATGGCTCTGGCAATAGCTAGCCGCTGCTTCTGCCCGCCGGACAGGTTCACGCCCCGCTGTCCCAACTGTGTGTCGTAGCCATCCGGTAGCCCGTCAATGAATTCGTGGGCCTGGGCGACCCTGGCTGCGGCGATCACTTCTTCGTCGGAGGCCTCCGGTCTCCCGAAGCGAATGTTATCCCTAACGGTGCCCGAGAACAGGATAGCCTGCTGTAGGCAGATACCGATGCCGCGGCGCAGGTCCTCACTCCGGTAATCCCGGACGTCGATCCCGTCGACCAGGATTTGGCCGGCCAACACGTCGTACAGCCGCGGAATCAACTGCACCAGGCTGGACTTGCCCGAACCGGTGGCGCCGAGGATGGCTACAGTCTCGCCTGGCCTGGCGGTGAAGCTGATATCTTTCAGGACGGGAGCCTCGGCCCTCCCGTTGTAGCCGAAGGTCACGTGATCGAAGGCAACCTCACCCCGGATCTCCTGCTGCACGGTCTGCTCCTTGTCCATAATGTCCGGCCTGGCCTCCAGCACGTTGACGATGCGGTCTGCCGAAGCCTGGGCCCTAGAGATGAACATCAGAATGAAGGCTACCATCATCAACGAGAACAGCAGCATCAGTAAATAGTTGATGAAGGCCATGATCTTGCCCACCTCCAGGGTGCCGCCGATCACCTGCAGGCCTCCGAACCAGATCACTGCCACGACGCCCAGGTTCATGCTGATCATCATGAATGGCATGAGCAGGGCGATGGTCTTAGACGCCCTGACGGTGGTGTTCGTCAGGTCGTCGTTGCCCCGGTGAAATTTATCGATCTCGTAATCCGACCTCACAAAGGCCTTGACCAGTCTGATGCCGGACAGGTTTTCCTGGACGATGGTGTTCAGGTTGTCCAGCCGGCCCTGCACCTGTTTGAACATCGGGTAGGCCTTTCTGGTCAGATACAGCAGCACGGCCATCAATGACGGCACCAGGGCGAAAAAGATCAACGACAGCCTGGGGCTGATCAACACCGACAGCACCACGCTCCCGACGATCTGCATCGGCACCCGGGCCAGGATCCGCAGGGACATCATGACGATCGTCTGGATCTGGGTCACGTCGTTGGTCAGTACCGTGATCAGGTGTCCGGTATTCAACTGGTCGAGGTTCTTAAAGGATAGGGATTGGATCTGGGTAAACAGTTCGTCGCGGAGATCGGTGCTCAGGCCAAGAGAGGCGATGGTGGAAAAATAGATGCTGCCCAGACCGCAGCCCAGGCTGACCAGGGCCAGGGCGATCATCAACTCACCGCTATGGATGACGTAGCCCAGATTCCTGGATACGATGCCGATGTCGACCACGTTCTGCATCAGCTTCGGCTGCGAGAGGTCTGCGGCCACCCCCAGGATCATCAGCAGGGGCGCCAGGATGGCTGCTACCCGGTATGGTTGCAGATATTTCAGGATCTTCGTGAAAGCGTGCATGACTAGTGCTCCTTCTCTATGAGTACCCGGTCGTCTTGGCACTAATATTCCCCTGGCTATGTATATTAAATATATCCCCTTCGCTATCCTGCCAGCAGGGCTGGCGGCAGGTGAGCAGGCTGTAATGTCTGCAAACAACGTTCTGTCCATTGACAATGCGTGGATAAAAAAAGGCAACCCGTAGCCCGCGATCTGGAACCGGCAGGACCCGGGTTGCAAACCGAGCTGATGTTATTCCAACCAGATCTCAACCTTCTTGCCTGAATTTTCATCGGTCGCTTCTACTATTTTTCCTTCGACATGCTCATCGATATTCTCTACATCAAAGAAGACGTTTTTAAATTTCCGGGATAGGGATTTCCCTATCTTCGCTCTCCACTTGAGCAGGCCGATGGGCAGGCTGAGGTTGACCAGCAACTGCTCGGTCTTGCTGTCCGCTACCCTGATCCGCAGCATCCGCCCTTTTTCTCCCCATTCCCCACGCGGGTGCTCTCCCCAATGTGGATGATGAAGGAACCATTCCCAGCGGGGATAGGCGCTCTCCCCTTTACCCGTTCCGCCGCTGCCCAGGGCCTCCAACAGGGACGCGCCCTCTTGAGGGGTGATCTTGCCCGACGCAATCATATCCAGAACCTTCATCTGTTCTTCTTGCATACGTACGACCTCCCAGTCTGTTTTTTTACTTATATCTGTTTCAACAATTTGGCGGCCTCATCCGCCGTCAGTTCCCCCCTGTCCAGGGCTTCCAAAACATCGTTGCGGTGCTGGCTGAAATCCTCGACGGACATTTCGGACTGGTAACCCAGTGCTTCCAGGACACTGTCCAGGCGGCTGCGTACTGTCGGATACGAGATGCCCAGTTCGCGTTCCACCTCCTTGATGTTTCCCCGGCTCTTCAGAAAGACTTCCACAAAAACCTGCTGTTCCTGGCTGAGCTGGCAGAACCTGCAGGTGTCAAAGCGTCCCTCCAGCGTGGAATCACAGGAATCGCAGTGCAGTCGGGTAACATCCATCCTGCTTCCGCAAATCGGACATCGTCCCAGCATCGGCCTACCCAAAAAAACCATCCTTTCGTTACGGTATAATGTTGGATGTAAATATAATAAATAATAATATTACAATAATCAATATTATTATTAATATAATTAATATAAATAAATATTGTCTCGGGTTTGGTGCTGATCACAAGGCAAGTCTTGCCGCTGAGATCAACTGCAGTTCTTTGGGGAATGCGCATTGATACCACAAAGCGGCATGGTGCGATCGTGATCTGATGGCAGCTTGGAATCTTGGCGGTAGACTGGCGAAACACTCGGTGTTAAATTACAATAGAAGCATGGCGTTATCGTGCAGCGGCCACGATCCGGTATGATCTTACTGGTTCAGAGAGCAATGGGGAGAGTATGAAGCGGATGGCTGGATTTAGCTGGCGCGCCGTCAAAAAAAGAGTACTGCCGTTTATCGTCCGGCTGTTAGCCATCAGCGTTGGGGCGGTGATCCTGGCGTTCTCTTACAATGCCCTGGTCATCCCGAACGGGCTGCTGTCCGGTGGGATTACCGGGATCGCCCTGATCGGCAACTACCTGCTGGGCATTCCCTTTTATATGTGCGTCATGGTGCTGAACATTCCCGTTTTCCTGTTTGGCTTGAAGGAATTGAGCTGGAAGTTCATCATTTACAGCCTGATCGGTACTGCCGCCATGGTCATAGCCCTGCCATTGATTAAACCGTATACCCCCACGCCGAAACTGGACCTGTTCTTGGCAGCCGTCTTCTCCGGCGCTATCGGGGGGATCGGGGAGGGAATCATTCTAAAATATGGGGCTTCCACCGGGGGTACGGACATCCTCTCCATCATCGCCAAGAAGCGCTGGAATATCTCTGTGGGGGCTTTCTCCTTTTACTGCAACCTGGTCGTCATTCTGGCATCCTTCTTCTTATTCGACCCCAAGATCGCTCTGTACACTATTGTCAGCGTGTGGGTGGGAGGCAAGTCTGTCGATATGGTGATCGAAGGCCTGAACAGCAACAAGTCTGTGATGATCATCTCTGAACAGAGCGGCGAGATTGCCGATCGGATCATGAACGAGGTCAGCCGGGGGGTCACCTTCCTGGAGGGGCGGGGTGCCTATTCCGGCGATCCCAAGAAGGTAATCAACTGTGTGGTCAACCATTATGAGATCCCCAGGGTGAAGGAGATTGTCCTGGACGTCGACCCCAAGGCATTCATGTTCGTCACCGAGACTGTGGAGGTCTCCGGCAAGGGATTCTCGCTGCCATCCAACGGTTAGTTCCGGCAAGCTGTCCGGTAGAAAACGAATCTAAATGTCAGGCTTAAGCCGGCGAATCCGGTAGGACGACCCGATCGAGATCGTCACTGCCCGGTGATCAGGAGTTCCTTCCGGGATTTGGGCAGTTTCTTGATCTCCAGTTCCCTTTTCAAAGCAGCGCTGCAACTGCCGCACTCTTCGGTGTAGACCAGTGACAGCGGCCCCCGGCCCCTGGTGTACTTGGCGCCCCGGCCTTCCCGGTGGGCGGCCAGTCTGGCTTCCAGGTCATCCGTCCATCCGGTATAGAGCGCCCCATCGCCGCACCTGATCATATAGACATAGTAGGCGCTTTTCTTCTGTATTTCTTCCGCCCCCGTTTTCCACTATCGTAGCACATAAAATGTCGCTTACGCAGTGTCTGAAGACGAAAACAATTTCTGAGGGGATCCCGGATAAAATAAATAACTATAAGAGGGGAAGCCTGTGACTGAGAAGATTGACCTGGCTTCGTATATCGATCATACTAACCTGAAGCCGACTGCCACCGGCGAGGAGATCGGGTTGCTCTGCGCAGAGGCGCGCCAGTATCATTTCGCCTCGGTCTGCATCAACCCTTGCCACGCTGTGGCCGCGAAAAAGATGCTCCTGGGGTCGGGCGTGAAAGTGGCGGTAGTGATCGGCTTTCCCCTGGGCGCCACCACCACCCTTGCCAAGGCCTTTGAAGCCCGCCAGGCGGTTGCAGGTGGCGCCGATGAACTCGACATGGTGATCAACATCGGGGCCTTGAAGGAGGGGCGCGACTCCTTCGTGGAGGAGGATATCCGGGCGGTGGTCGAGGCCGCAGGTCCGGCGGTGGTCAAGGCGATCATCGAAACCTGCTACCTGACTGATGAGCAGATCGTGCGCGCCTGCAAGCTGGCAGTCAGGGCGGGGGCGGGTTTCGTCAAGACCTCCACCGGTTTCGGGCCGGACGGCGCCAGGGTGGAACACGTGCGGTTGATGCGGGCGGTGGTCGGGCCGGAGATTGGCGTCAAGGCCTCCGGCGGCATCCGAACCTGCCAGGAAGCCGTGGCCATGATCGCCGCCGGGGCTAATCGCATCGGCGCCAGTGCCAGCATCGCCATCATTCGGGAAGCAGGAGGGGAGGCGTGATTGCCAACAGGCTGACCAGGGAAGTGATTTGTGTCAGGCAGAACTGCCTGGGAACCGGCAGTCGGTATTTAAAACAAAATATACCGAATACACCGAAAGGATCGGAAATGGAAAAGAGGCTGGAACAGGTAATCGCGTTGGTCAAAGAGGTCGGCGCCATACAGATTGCCAACTGCGAAAACAAGCATCAGATTGTCAAGAAATCCACCCAGTTTGACCTGGTCACGGAGGTGGATAAACTTTCAGAAAAAATGATCATCGATTTTATCGGCGCCCGCTATCCCGAAGATTCCATCCTGGCTGAAGAGAGCGGCCAGATGGACGGGCGATCGGAGTATATCTGGGTGGTTGATCCCCTTGACGGGACGACCAATTACACCCACCGGTTTCCCGTCTACTCCATTTCTATCGGGTTGCAGAGGGGCGATGAGGCCGTGCTGGGTGTTGTCTACGCTCCCGTGTTGGACGAGCTTTTCCATGCGGTCCGCGGCCGGGGAGCTTTTTTAAACGGTCAGTCGATCGTGGTGTCAAGCTGTGCCAATTTGGAGGATTCTCTGCTCGGCACCGGTTTCCCCTATGACCGCAGCGGCCTTGATAATAATCTGTTGCAATTTAACCATTTCTGCCCCCTGGTTCAGGGTATCAGGCGGACCGGAAGTGCTGCTTACGACCTGTGCTGTGTGGCTGCGGGGAGATTTGACGGCTTCTGGGAATACCAGCTGCACCCGTGGGATGTGGCGGCAGCGACCCTGATCGTCGAAGAGGCCGGCGGATCGGTGCTATATTTGTCCAGGGAGGGTTTGGATGTGTCCCTGGCAGCAGGCAACAGGCTGATCTGCGACCAAATTTGGATGGAACTTCAGAAGACTGCTGGCGTGTTACCGGCTAGCGATCTGGTCAAGCTATAATTTCAGAGCAGGAGGCCGGCGAGGCTGTTTGCCTGCCGGCAGCCGCAAGCTGTCAATCGCTCTGTCCGCGCCTGGGCAGCGGCGGTAGATGGTGAATGTGCCGGCGCCGGGGCCCACTTCCGCTGCTGAAGAAGATCACCAGCAACAGCAGACCGCTGGCCGCTAAGCCGTAACGAGCTTCGATGGCCAGGTTGTTGACCAGCAGGTAGGCGGAGGTACCCAGGGTAAAGCCGAAGGCCAGCACCCAGGTCATCCGGTTGAGGGCTCTGGTGTTGGCGGCGAAGGTCGCGTCGAGTTCCTGCAGGGATACCCTGATCTGTAGGTCACCCTGCTCTGCCTTGCGGAGCACCCGTTCCACCAGGGGCGGCAGCTCGATCAGCGACATGCCGATAGCGGTGGCCTTCTCCTTGATAATATCCCACAGCTTCACATTCTCCTTGGTGAATTCGGTCACGTACGGCCGGGCCTCGTCCAGGAAGTTGATCGTCGGGTCGAGGCCGACGCACAGTCCATAGACCGTCCCCAGGGCTTTGCCCAGGAAGGTGAAGTTGGCGGGAATCTGGAAGGGCTGCTCGTATAGCAGAGACTCCATGTTCTCCAGGATCTCCTCCAGGTTGCCACTGAACAGGTCATCGCCCTTGCCCAAAAATTGTTCCATGAACACCCCGATCGCCTGAACCAGCAACCCGGTATCGGCGCCGCGGCGTATGAAGCCGACCTTTTTAAGCAGGGTCACCACCTGATCGAAGTTCCGTTGCACCATGGCCTGGGCGAGTTGCACCAGGTTTTCCCGCAGCGACCTGGAGATCACACCCACCATGCCGAAGTCGATCAGGATGATCTGCCCGGCAGGCGTCACGAACAGATTCCCCGGGTGCGGGTCGGCGTGGTAGAAGCCGTCCATCAGGATCTGTTTGGCATAGATCTGCAGCAGCGTCCGGGCCAGTTGGCGCCGGTCGACTCCAGCCCGTTCCAGGCCCGCGTAATCGGTGATTTTCAGCCCCTGTTCGAACTCTAGGGTGAGCACCCGCCTGGTGGTGTGCTCCCAGAAGATTCGGGGGATGATCACCTCCGGGTTGCCGGTGCTGTTGGCGGCGATGGTCTCAGCATTATGACCCTCGTGGATGTAATCCAACTCTTCATGTACGGTAGCTGAGAACTCGCTGTAGATAGCGTCAAAGTCGGCGAATTTCTCCCAATCGGTGAACATTTTGATCAGGTCGATGACTCGCCGTACCGCCTTCAGGTCGGTATCCACCAGCCCCTCGATCCCCGGTCGCTGGATCTTTACCGCTACTGTCTGAGCGCGCCCGTCGGATGCGCCTCCATCGGGCGCGGGCAGCCGGCCGCAGTGCACCTGTCCCAGGGAGGCGGCGGCCAGGGGCGTCTCTTCCAGATATCCGTAGATCTCCTCCAGCGGCCGACCGAACTCCTTCTCGGCTTCCGCCTTCAACTCCCGGAAATCCACCGGCTCCACCTCATCCTGCAGCCCGGCCAACTCCTTGGTGACCGCCTGGGGCAGGACGTCCACCCGGGTACTGAAGAACTGTCCCAGTTTGATCATCAGCCCGCCCAGGTTTATGGCGGTGAGGCGGAAACGCCGGGCCTGGGAGGTGAACAGCTCACGCTGCCGTTCCTTATACCAGGCCTCCGAACGCCAGAGCTTCCTGAGCTTGAGGGAGTAGAAAGCCCAGAAGATGGACAGGAACAGGGTAATCACGGTAAGAAAGCGGATCGTACCCGACCGGGGCTTGGCCATGACCGGCACCTCTTTATCTGGTAGTCGTGCTGTTACATATTTTACCCATTTTTTCTTCGTTGCCACTGCTACTATGATAATCCCGTTTCGTGCTTGCAACGAAGTTTCTGCCCAGTAAAAGATTAACACTATATTTTGCATGCTTCAATTCAGGATTATTATGGGGCGTTGGTTGGAGATGCAAAAACAGGGCCATGGGGAGTACAATGATAATGTAGAAGAGCTATAAAGGCGGTGTTGCGGTATGTTCTACCTGGGCGTGCTGATCGTGATGGTCATTGCAGCGGCCTGCGCCATTCCTACCTTGATTAGCCTCCGCAACCGGCGGGAGGTGGCGCGGTTGAAACAGCGGTACCGGAAGCTTACCTTCGCGTCGCCGAAGCTGGCCGATGAGGCTCTGCGACTGCAGATCGTCCGACTGAAAAACATGGCTCCGGGCCGCTCCGAGCAGTGGTATCTAGAGCGAGTGATCCGTGAGTTGGAAAGAGGCCGCATGCACCACCGGCATCAGGCTGAATGAGCCTGACCAAACCACTGGCGATCTGTTTTGAAGGGAGAATAAGAGATGCGTGCGATGATTCTAGATACTCCAGGCCGGCCTTTACGCCTGGCAGACGTGCCGGTACCGGAACCCGGCAGGGACCAGGTGCTGATCCGGGTGCATGCCTGCGGAATCTGCCGCACTGACCTGCACATCCTGGATGCGGAGTTGAAGGAGCCCAAACTCCCACTTATTTTAGGCCACCAGATTGTGGGCACGGTTGTGCGCGCCGGAGCGCAGGTTAGCCGGTTGGCGCCCGGGCAGCGGGTGGGCGTACCCTGGTTGGGCTCATCCTGCAATCATTGTCAGCACTGCCTCAATGGCCGGGAAAATCTCTGCGATCAGGCCAGTTTCACCGGCTACCAGATCGACGGAGGCTTCGCCGAGTATACAGTTGCCGATCATCGATTCTGTTTTCCGGTTCCGGATGGCTACCCCGACCTGCAGGCGGCGCCCCTGCTCTGCGCCGGACTGATCGGCTACCGCTCGCTGATGATGACGGGGACGGCAGAACGTCTGGGCCTCTATGGTTTTGGCGCCGCAGCCCACATCGTCGCCCAGGTGGCCCGGTACCAGGGACGTAAGATCTATGCCTTCACCCGGCCTGGCGATCTCGATGCCCAGGAGTTTGCCCGGGAGATGGGGGCGGATTGGGTAGGCGGCTCTCTCGAGGCGCCTCCGGAGGAGTTGGACGCCGCCATCATCTTTGCGCCGGTGGGCGCTTTGGTACCGGCTGCCCTGAAGGCTGTGGGCAAGGGCGGCACGGTGGTCTGCGGGGGGATCCACATGAGCGACATCCCATCCTTTCCTTATGAACTCCTCTGGGGGGAACGGACGGTACGGTCGGTGGCCAACCTGACCCGGAGGGACGGGGAGGAGTTCCTGGCCCTGGCGCCCCATGTTCCAGTGCGTACCGAGGTGCAGCCATGGCCGCTGGAAGAGGCGAATGCGGCGCTGGAAGCCCTGCGGCGCGGCGACATCCATGGGGCCGGGGTGCTGGTGATCGATTAATTGGGGAAGAAGGGGGGAGGTGACAGCAGCCCTGGGGGCGATGGCATCGTTGTTGGCCAACGTCAAGGTGCAGGTGATTCGCTCCGGGAAAGAGGACCGGAAACGCTAACTCTTGAACCTGATCTGGAGGCGCGTTCCATTATCCGGCTGTGCCTTGGAAGGCGTCTCTTCAGACACGCGGGATTCATCAACCTTCCCGTGCTCAGGTGTCTGTTTCGGAGGCCCTGGTTTTGGTTTTCCCATGTTGATAGATTGCTTAACTGGTTTTTCCTTCTGGTCTTTTTTTTCCAGGGGTTGCTGTGACGTCTTGGCACTGCCCTTGGAGTCAGCTCTGATCAGTTTTCCTCCGTAATTGAACCCGATGCTGAGCATGCCGCTCAGGTCCCTGACGTCGATAGCGCCCAGGTTCAACTCGACTTTATCTGTCTGCAGCCGTTCGATGACGATCTTATCGACTGACCAGCATTTTTCCGCCAAGCTCTGGTTTAGCTCCCGGCGAATCTGGGCCAGTTCTAGCAAACACTGATCAAAATTATTAGCCGCCTGCTGATCCTGTTTTCCCGAGAATATTTTTGCCACCTGTTTTCTGAGCCAGTCCAGCATGCCGATCTCCCTTGCCCAAGTCGTCAGTCTACTCTACTTTATTCCGGTGCGGCATAATTGTTGAAAACACCATTTGGCTACCCTGCTAATATTATGGTAGCAGGCATGGTAATTTAGGGGGTTGAACCCATGTTAGACAATGCATGGCTGGATGGTGCCCTGGAACTGCACAAGAAAATGAAAGAGATGGCAGACCATAGCTGGCATTTTGACAAGTCCTGGTTGGATAAGGTCATGGAGATGCAGAAGATGATCCCCGGCCCGGGTATCAATTCCACCTGGTATCAAGAGTTGCTGGGCAGCATCATGAAAGGGTATCCGGGATCCGGCTTTTTTAATGCTCAGGAGTCAGGCGCTCAACCTGATGATACTGCTGCTGTGGAGCAGGCCTCATCTAACCGCCGGCCGCATTCCAGGGAGTGGCAACCGCAGTTCACGATCACTGAGACCAATAGTCTGGTCACGCTTACCGCCTATATCCCCGGGATCAAAAATAAGGAAGATGTATCTATCCGCTTGGATGGCAGCAAGCTCATCATTGCGGGGAGGAATACGCGGTTTCCCGGCGGGCAGGGGCAGGATGGCCAGGCCGAGGAGTTTTACCGGGAGATCAGGCTGCCGGCCGACGGGCGTAGCGATGGAACCACCGCTTACTATACGAACGGATCGCTGACTATAAAAATTCCCAAGTCTAAGCCGGCATCGATTGACCTCACCTTTTCACAGTAGGGCACCGTAGCCAGTTTTTAATGCTTACAACTGATAATATTCGATTGTCCGGCAAGGGGTGGGTGCTTGTGCCCGGGGAATTCACCATCAACATCAATATCCTGCGGATTACCGATGTGGACACGGGCTCGGCGGTGGCCATCGGTAACAACTATTTCTTCGACTGGCGCACTTATGCCAAGGCCAACAGTGGGTTTGGCCGCCTCAACGGCGACCGCGCTACTATTGCCGATCTGGTCACCATGGTCGAGGACCCGGATTTATTCGACATGATCATCCATGAGCCACTGGAATTGAAACCCCCTGAGGAAGAAGGAAACTGCTTGGCGGAGGATGGGGATGAAGACTGAAATTATCATCGGCCGGATACAGGTAAACGAGATCAGAAACAATGCCAGCGCAGTGTACGGCGATAATAGTCTAAACGGTTGGCGGTCACATTCCAAGGTTAACTATTCCTTGGGGCGAGTCAATGGGGATGCCAACCTGATTGCCAGCAGGCTTAACTATTTGAGCGATCCGGATGGTATTGACGTGAATGTAGTTGCGGGCAGTGATGGAAACCAGAAAGAAACTTATCAGACGCAGCCAGGAGAGATCTGATTCATGTGATGGATAAAAACACAGTTGCTGTGCAGCATCAAAAATGGAAAAGAAAGATCGAGACGGAAAGGTTGTGCAGTATGGCTGTTATTCTTTGGGTAGGATTCATGCAGGTCACTGAACTCCGTAACAATGCCAGTCTGAACCAGGGCAAGCAGGTGCAGAATGGCTGGACCATGTTCACCAAGGCCAACGATAATATTGCCCAGGTGAACGGCAATTTTAACATCGTGCCTTCAGCAGTTAACATTCTCTGCGACCCCGACTTCATTGACCTCAATCAGCCCAATGCTGGTGGCCAGAGCCCCGTTGTGGGCAACAACCTCGAGGCTGTTTGACATTATTATTGTTTTTCTTATAACTATCCTCGTGTTATTATTTATTAGGTTGTACATGCCAAAGGCAGGAGTGAATTCTTTTGAAGCGTTGCAAAGTGACCTTTCAGCCTGTTAACCAGGAGATCTATATTTCCCCGGGAATCACGGTCAAGGATGCCATCAACCTGGCCGGGCTCGAACTCGATTTTCCCTGCGGTGGGCGGGGCAAATGCGGCAAGTGCCGCCTCCAGATCCCAAAGGGAGCGGTAGCGCCAACTCAGGCGGAGCAGGAACTTATGGATGACGCGTCACTGGGCCAGGGCTTCCGATTGGCCTGTATGGCCAGGATCACCGGCGATACGGTGGTGGAGCTTCCCTACGTGACCACCCCGAAGCACCAGATCCTGATCGCCGCAGTGGAAAAACAGATCAAGCTGGAGCCTCATCTGAGTAAGACCTACCTGGAAATGGACCCCCCGGACCTACGGCAACAGCAGCCTGACTGGGAGCGCCTGCACGCCTCAACCGAGCAGGCCGGACTGGCGGCTGGGGACAAGCCTGCCCTGGAGCTATTGCGTGCGCTGCCTCAAACTCTCAGGGAGACAAACTGGCGCGTCACGGTGCTTACAGATCAGGAAAATATATTGGGCATGGAACCACTAGACACCACAGACAAGCTGTTAGGGATCGCCTTTGACATTGGGACCACCACTGTGGTCGGTTATTTGTTGGATCTCCGAACAGGACAGGAGTTAGCCGCAGTATCGGCTTTGAACCCCCAGACCAGGTACGGCGCCGATGTGATCACCCGGATCGCTCTTGCAGCACGGGAAGAGAGCGGGCTGGCAGAG
>JBEKKU010000034.1:0-17431 GCA_050010575.1 Thermacetogeniaceae bacterium
CATCAGGTATTCACACTGGCAGCAGATTTTAGGGTCCGAGTGGTACATCCGGTATCCGGTGCGGTCGGTGGTTCTGTAGGTGAGCCTCTCTTTAGCCGGACAGAGATAGGAGTCATGGAGGGCATCGTACTTGAACTTCCACTTGGGGAACAAGCCTCTCTTGGGATGGAACCTCCGGTGGGCGATCACCGCAAAGATCTCTCTTTTCTTTAGTTCATGGCAAATCGGTATACTCAGGTATCCCGCATCCAGGGCGACCGCCTCCACATCGAAGCCGAATCTCTCGATCTGGCGGTCCAATCTTTCTATGTAAGGAATTGAATCATGGACATTGCCCGGCGTGACATAGACATCGGTGATCATATTCAGCTTGCCATCAACGGTGACGTGGTCTAGGTAGTAGAATCCCTGGGGCTTGCCGTCCCTCACCATGAAGCCGCTTTCGGGATCGGTGGTGCTGACCCTGGTCTCTTTGGTATCATCAATAGGATCTTTTGCCTTCAGGGCTTTTTTGTCATGACGTTTCCGGTCTTTCTCCACCGCCTTATCAAGCTCCTCGATGTAGGCCAGGGTGGACTTCCTCATTTTCTTGATGTTGAACTTGTTCTTGTTGGCGTTGGCCTTCAGGTGGGTGGAGTCGGTGAACAGTTCCTTTCCTTCGATCAGGCCTTTTCTGATGGCCTGGAGCACGATCGCATCGAAGATCTCCTGAAAGACGTCGGTGCCGTTGAATCTTCTGATCCGGTTCTGGCTGATCACCGAGTGGTGGGGAATCGGATCGGAGAGGTCGAGACCCAGAAACCAGCGGTAGGCGATGTTCACCTGGACTTCCTTGAAAAGCTGCCTCTCCGATCTGATGCCGTAGAGGTAGCCGATGAAGATCATCTTGAAGAGGATCACCGGGTCTATGCATGGCCGCCCGTTGTCGGGGCAGTAGAGTGGCCTTGTCTTTTCCTTGATGAATCCGAAGTCGATGTACTTATCGATCCTTCTCAGGAGTTGATCTTCCGGCACAAGCTGCTCAATTGTCACAAATTCAATCTTAGATTGCTTTGTCTCTGAACTATTGAACAAATGCTCCATCTCCCGCTTGTTTTCTTCCATTATAGCATAATGTTGCTGGTAACGCGAGAGGTTTTTTAAATGAAAAGGCTGCTGACGCGAGAACTTTGTCAGCAGCCTGGGGCACAGTTTAAACTGTGCCTTTTTACATGCGGTGCTGTCGACCGGGGAAATGCGAACACCCCTGCCAGATCCCTGCTCAGGCAGGACCGCAGTTCTCGTCTAAGCAATTTTCTTCTGGAACTTGAGAATGGCGATGCTCATGAAGATCACCGAGAAGATCAACAGCGCTGTCACCTGCCCAACCAGGTATGGCAAGCCGATCCCCTTCAGAACGATGCCCCTGATAATCTGCAGGTAGTAGGTCAGAGGGATCACGGCGCCGATGTAATAGATCACCTTGGGCATGGCTTCCCGGGGGAACAGGAATCCAGATAGCATGATGCTGGGCAGGAACACGAAGAAGGACATCTGCATCGCCTGCATCTGGGTCTTGGCGATGTTGGAGATCAGAATGCCGAGACCAAGTGAGGCAGTGATAAAGAACAGGGTCAGCAGATAGAGTTGCAGCAGGCTGCCGCGGATCGGCACGTGGAAGACCAGGGCGCCGACCAGCAGGGCGACGGTGATCTGGGCGTAGCCGAGCACGATCGATGGCACCACCTTGCCGATCATCAGCTCGTACGACTTCAGAGGAGTGACGATCAGTTGCTCCAGCGTCCCCCGCTCCCGCTCCCGTACGATAGCCACCGCGGTCATCAACACCATGGTCATGGTCACGATGATTCCCAGGATGGCCGGAACCATGTAATAGGCGGTGATCCCGTCCGGGTTATACCAGGGGCGCACCCGCACGTCATAGGGGGCGCCCTGGATGTGCAGCCTCTGAAACAGCATCTGCTGGGACTTGATCAGGCCGATGGAGTTGGCCACCGCCACCGCCTGGTTCGCCACCATGTTATCGCTGGCGTCCACCACCACCTGCACCTGCGCCGGCACGCCCTTTTTCAGATTCTCGGCGAAGTCCGGGGGGTAGATGATCCCTACCTTGGCCTGGCCGCTGTCGATCATCCTGGTCACGGCGGCATAGCTGCCGGCCGTGCTGGTCACGTCGAAGTATCCTGAGGCCGTGAAGGCATCGGTCAGGTCGCGGCTCTCCGGGGTCAGAGACTGGTCGAAGACCACGGTGCTGATATGCTTGACCTCGGTCTGGATGGCATAGCCAAACAACAGCAGCTGCACCAGGGGCAGGGCGAACACGATTCCCAGGGTCAGGCGGTCCCTCCGCATCTGGAGAAATTCCTTCTTGATCACAGCCAGTATCCTGCTCATCCGTCCCGCGCTCCCTTCTATCTACAAGCAACCACCTGTTTCACCAACGCTATGCCCCGGCTGTACCGGCCGAACCGGTGGCGAGCCGGCTCTGTTTGGCCAGGGCGATGAAGACATCCTCCAGGCTGGGAGTGATCGGCCTGGGCGCCACCCCGATGAACTGCTCCAGATCGGCCATCCGGGCCTCCGACTCCAGCAGCACGTGCAGCAGCGGCCCATGCAGGCTGCACTCCCGGACGCAGGGCAGGGCTTCGATGTCGCCGATCCGGCTCACCCCCCCCGCCACCTCCAGTTCCACCAGCCAGCCATCCAAGGCGGTAGCTTTAAGCTGGTCCGGGCTGTCCAAAGCCAACAGCCGCCCGTTGGAGATGAAGGCGATCTTGCTGCAGCGCTCCGCCTCGTCCATGAAATGGGTGGCCACGATCACCGTGATCCCCTGGTTGGCCAGCCCCTGGATGATGTTGAAGAAATGGCGGCGGCTGGTGGGACTGACACCGCTGGTGGGCTCATCCAGGAAGATGATGGACGGCCTGGCGATGATGGCGCACCCCAGGGCCAGGCGCTGCTTCCAACCACCGCTCAGATTGGCCACCAGCTCCCGCTCCCGGCCGGCCAACCCGGCCATGGCCACCATCTCGGCAATGCGACCAAGCCGCTCCCGGCCGGGGATCTCGTACAGGGCGCCATAGAAATCCAGGTTCTCCCGGACGGAGAGGTCCTCGTAGAGGCTGAACTTCTGGGACATGTAACCCAGGCGCCGTTTGATCTGCTCGCTCTCCCGGAAGATGTCGTAGCCGAGCACGCTGCCGGAACCGGAGGTCGGCTCCAGGATGCCGCACAGCATCCTGATAACGGTGGTCTTGCCCGCCCCGTTCGGACCCAGGAAACCGCAGATCTCCCCACGCCCGATGTTCATGGTAACCTGATCCACTGCCGTGAAGCTGCCGAATTTTCTGGTCAGGTTCCGGGTGGAGACCGCCTGATCATCACCGCTCAGGGGCATCAGCTCACCTCCTGTTCCGCCAGGGAGACAAAGATGTCCTCCATGGTGGGGGCGATCTGGAGCAGCCTGAGCACCGGAATGTTCAGACGGGCCAGATGACCGGCCACCGCTGACCGGGCAGTGGCCGCATTCGCCACCACCAGGTGGTACTTGTCACCGTAAAAGGAGGCGTCCAGCACCAGGTCAAGCCCCCGGAACAGATCCGGGTCGCGGGAGTCCACCCGCACCTCCAGCAACTGATAGGGAAAGTCTCGCTTGAGCTGCAGCGGCGAGTCCACCTTGATGACCCGGCCCTGGTTGATGAAAGCCACCGTGTGGCAGAGTTCGGCCTCGTCCATGTATGGCGTGGTGACCAGGATCGTCCGCCCCTCCTGGTTCAAACGATAGAGAATCTTCCAGAAATCCTTGCGGGATTCCGGGTCCACCCCGTAGGTCGGCTCATCCAGCACCAGGATGCCCGGCCTGGTGATCAGGGCGCAGGTCAGGGCCAGCTTCTGCCTCATGCCCCCGGAGAGGTTGTCCGCCAACCGGCGCTCAAAGCCGCTCAGCTTGGTGACGGCAAAGACCTCTGCGGCCCGCTCCCGGATCACCTGGCGGCTGAGCTGATACATGGAACCGAAGAAGATGATGTTCTCCATCACCGTGAGGTCGCCGTAGAGGCTGAAGCGCTGGGGCATATAGCCCAGGTTCTCCTTGGCCCGCTCCAGGCGCTGCGGATTGCTACCCATGATGGAGACGGCGCCGCGATCAGGGGTGATCAGGCCGCAGACCATCCGCAGCAGGGTGGTCTTGCCCGCCCCGTCGGGGCCCACCAGGCCGACGATCTCCTGCTTCTTCACGTGCAGGCTGACGTCATTGACAGCGATGTTGTTGCCAAAGGCCTTGACGATGTTGGTGATCCTGATCATGGCGAATTATCCCCCGGTAAAGGTGGCGCCCACATCGAGATGGCATCAGTCAAAGGTGACATCGGCGGGCATGCCCTGCTTCAGAAGGCCGCCCTGGTTGTCGATGCGGATCTTGACGCCGAAAACCACGTTGGCGCGCTCTTCCTTGGTCTGGATCTCCTTGGGGGTGAACTCCCCCTTGGAAGCGATCTCCGACACCGTCCCCGTAAATACCTGATCGGTCCCGCTGACCGTAAAGTGCGCTGTCTGCCCCAGCTTCACGGCAGGCAGTTCATCGGTGGGGATGTAGACCTTGATCCAGAGATCGCTCAAGTCCACCACGGTGACCACCGCTGCCCCCTGCGGGGCGAATTCCCCCTGCTCATAGTTCTTGGTGTCCACGATCCCGCTGATCGGGGAGCTGATCTTCAGGTCATCCAGCATGGCATCGGAGGCCTGCAGCACCGCCCGGTTGCGGGCCACCTCTTCCCGGGCAGCCGTGATCACCTCCGGACGGCTGCCATCCTCCAGCAGGCTCAAGGCTGCCTTGGCCGCATCCAGCTTGTTCTGGTCCAACTCGGTGGCCAACTGGTACTGATCCAGCACATCCTTGGAAACAGCGCCCTGCTGGTAGAGAGTCTCCCGGGTCGCCAGGTCGGCGGCAGACTGGCCGTAGCTGGCCTGAGCGATGTTGACGTTGGCCCGGGCCTGCTCCAACTCCTGGTCCCTGGCGCCGGAGGTGAGATCCCTGAGCTGGGCCTCCGCTTTCAGCAAAGCAACGGCATTCTGCTCCCGCTGGGCCACCAGGTCGTTGCGGGTGATCTCCGCCACCACCTGGCCCTGGGTGACCCGGTCACCCTCCTTGACCGTCAGTTTGGAGATGGTGCCCGGCGTCTTGGCGCACAACTCCACAGAGGTGCCCTCGATGGTGCCGGTGGCCAGGATCGCCTGGCTCCTGCCGGCGTAATTGGTGCGGTAGACCCACCAGCCGCCACCCCCGGCCAGCAACAATACCAGCACAATGACTATTGGCCTGATCGATTTCACCTGTTCCCACCCTCTCCAAGGAAACTAAACTACCCTATTCTGCAGGGTTGTGCAGCAGCCCGTGGGACACCAGCGCCAGCGTGTGATCGAGAAAGGCCGCGATTCCCTCCTCGGAGTATCCCTCGGGACCGACCACGTGCTCCAGGACCGGGCGCCCGATAAAGTAGAAGATTAGCATGCTCAATAGGGAAACCACACCCAGGCCGGGATCGATATCCCGGATCTCTCCCTGCCTGATTCCCTGCTCGATCAAGGTGCGCACCGTGCTGAAACCCTGCTTGAAATACTTGTCTGCCAACTCGGGCAGGTATGGGCCGCCCCGGCCAAGCTCGTAGCGCATCAGCCGGATGAAGCTCTGGTTTGCTTGCAAAAACGAGACATACATCCGGGAGAGCTGACGGAGGACCACATCGGCACTCCCCTCAATAGCAGCCGTATCTCTGACATTATCCATCAGGGCCGCAAACACCTGGTCGAGCAGCCGCCGGTACAGGTCTTCCTTGTCCTGAAAGTAATAATAGATCATGGCGCTGTTAACCCCGGCAGCCTCGGCGATCTCCCGGATGGTTACCGCATCGTATCCCCTGGCGGCAAACAGTTCGAGACCGGCCGCCAGGATCTTCTCCCGGGCGCCCGGTTCTTGGGCTTCGATATGGTCGCTGCCGGCAGTTTCTTTGCTCACGCTGATCACCTGTTAATTAATCGTTCAATTAATTACACGTATATCTTATAACCTCTTTTATCATTGATCAATACTAAAGATCAACACGGAGATCAATACGGTCTGAAACAGTCAAAAACCGCTGCTCTGCCGGGTGCAGGTAGCGGTTTGAGCCGATACATCAGAACTTACCCCTGAGAAGCTTTAACTCCCATCCTGGGTGATGACAACCCGCAGCGGGTTGGAACTGCTGCCCTGTACGCCCGTTGCATATACGGTATAGGCGACACCGGGCGCCAGGACCACGTTGGGTACTGTCAGTACGGTCTGATTGGTCCCGGCCAAATTTACATATAGCGTGTAGGTGCCGGGAGTCACAGCAACGTAGCTGGTACGCCCATTGTACCCGATATTGCTGAAGAGCACCGTGCCATCTGGCAGGACAATATCGACGTTGGGGGTGTTGGGCGACAGGTGCGCAAATTTGACATAGGCCTGGCCGGAAACTGCCATCGGCGGTTGCTCACTGATGGGGAGCAGCACGACGCGCCCGGGATAACCGCTGGCGGCAATCGTGTAAAATCCTTCCGGATTGAGAGTGACGCTGCCGCTAAAGATAGGGCGCAGGCGCCGGCCTGCCGGATAGATGATGATCTGGTGAGCGCCGCCCGGAAAGCGCAGGTAACCGGTGTGCTGGTTATAAGGGACATTGGAGGCATACCGGCTCCCGTTAACATAGATATCAACATTGGAAACACCCGGAGATGCATGCAAGAATCGAACTTCGGGCATTGATAACACCACCTTCTGCTTTTTAATAGCGGTCGATCAATACAGTATATGATTACTAACAATAATTGGTCATCCTGGCATTACCAAACTCGTCTTCTTTAGTATTTTGATGATGCCGGCCCTGGAAGACCGCAAGCAACCAGCCTGAAGTGATCGGACACCCAAGAAAAAAGCCAGCGCACTGTTACTACAGGCACTGGCTTTAAGATAAGGATTTTAGAGTCGGAAGAAACATGGGGTGTCTGAAGAGGGGGTGATCAGAGCACCTACTGCTGCGGCTGGGCCTGTTCAGAGCCCTGGCCGTGGAACTTCTTGCCTAGCTGGTTGACCCAATCGCCGGACTGAAAACGCTGCGCCATCTGCTTATAAGCCTGGTCAGCCTTGTCCTGAGTCAGCTTGCCGTCCTTGACCGCCTGGTCCAACTGGGCCTTGATCGCGGCCAGGATCTTGTCCTGCACCTGGGCGACGGTCAGACCCTTGGCGGCAATCAGGTCAGCCACGGTCTTGCCCTGCTGCAGAGCTGTCTGCAGATCCTGCGGAGTCAAGCCCAGGGCATCCGCCAGGGGCTTCAGGATGCCTCCGGAGCGCCCTTTGCCAGGGCCTATACCAAAGCCTCCCCCAAACGGGAAACCGCCTTTGCCGATTCGGGAGCGCAACTTGTCAGCCTGCTGCTGGGTGATCGTGCCCTGCTGCTGGGCCTGGTCCACGGTCTGATTGGCCGCGCTGGTTATGGCCTGATCCAGCTTGGACCTGTCTATGCCTAGGGCGCCGGCCAGCTTGTCCAGAAATCCCTGCCCTAACTGAAATGCCTGTGTTGCTGCATTTCCGGTCGTCTGGGGAGTGGTGGCAGCCAGGGCCACGCCTGTGGCCACGCCTCCCAGGATCACCACAGCCAGAGCAATCACCAGCCATTTCTTGCCTTTCATTGCTTCACCTCCTTGTAACCAGGTTGCTTTCAATACAAAGTGTATCCCCATTGTCTGAAAAAAATCTTAAAACAAGATAAGAAACAGCTAAGAAAAATTGGATCATCAGGCGGCCGGCAGCCAGAAGGTGAAGCTGCTCCCCTGGCCAACCTCGCTGGATACCTCGATCCGGCCATTGTGCTCGACGGCGATCCAGTTGGCGATGGCCAGGCCGAGGCCGGAGCCTCCGCTGCGCCGGTTGCCTGCCTGGTAGAAACGGTCGAAGATGTGCTTCCGGTCCTCGGAAGCGATCCCGGGCCCCGTATCGGTGACCCGGATCCCCCACCATCCTTTTTCGGACAGCCCCGTCATAGTGACCTGGCCGTTAGCCGGAGTATACTTGAAAGCATTGTCCAGCAGGATCAGCAGCAATTGTTTCAAATAGTCCTCGCTGCCAATAGCCACTGCCTGTTCCAGCAGTTCCAAATGCTCAGTGGTAAAGCGGGATTCACCCAGGTGGGTGGCCTGCCGGGCAACCGCCTGCACCACTTCACCCAGCTGCACCGGGCCCTTGTCGATGTGACGCCCGGCTTCGGCCCGGGCCAACATGAGCAAATTATGCACCAGGCGTACCATGCGCCCGGATTCGGCGACCGCATCCCCCAGAATCTCCCGCTGCTCCAGATCACCGACCGGATTCAGGCGCTCCAACAATTCCAGATTCCCCCGGATGGTGGTCAGAGGCGTCCGCAATTCGTGGCTAACGTCAGCCACGAAACGTAACTGGGCGGCATAAGCATCCTCCAGGGAACGGCGGGCCATGGCCAGGCGCTCCAGCATCATATTGAAGGTGGAGGCCAAGCGCCCGATCTCATCGGCAGGCCCCTGATAATCCACCCGCTTGCCCAGGTCCTGGGTCTCGCTGATGTGAGCGGCCACGTTGGTCATCTGTTCCACCGGGGCCAGGGCCAGCCGGGCCAGGATGAAACCCAGGCCGGCGGCAAACAACAGCGTGATCAGGCTGACCAGCGTCAGAAACCAGGCCAGTTCGGCAAAGAAGGCGCGCTGCGGCTGCTGGGCGCGTCCGACCTGAAGGACACCGGCTAGTTGGCTCTGGAGGACGATCGGATAGTTGTAGATCCGGAGTTTCTCCCCCTCCGCATCCACCGTGCCGAAGAAAGCGCTGCCGCTTTTAGCATTGCTAATTGTCCGGTTATCGTGCGGCAGGACCTGACTTCCCAAGTTCTGGGATTTGGTGATCACCTGCCCCTGGTCGTCGATCACCTGTAGATAGACCCAGGGGTTGGAAAAAACGTTGACGTCCGGCAGGACGATCCGCTGTACCTGCTGCGGATCGCTGATCACCCTGAAGGTGTTGCTCACGTGCAGGGCGGTGGTCACCAGCATCCGGTCGGTCTGCTGCTCCAGATACTTATTGGACACCACGTACAGGCCCATTCCGAACAGAAACAGGCACAGGGCCAACACCCCGGTGTAGTACAGGGTGAGGCGCATTCTCAGGGACATTTCCGGCCACCTCTAGTCTTTGAGCACGTAACCGACCCCGCGCACCGTCTGCAGCAGCCGCTTTTCGCCGTTGCTCTCCATCTTGCTGCGCAAATAACCGATGTACACCTCGAGCACATTAGATTCCCCGCTGTAGTCGTAGCCCCAGACCCGTTCCATGATCTCCTCCCGGGTGAGCACCCGCTGCGGGTTGGACAGAAATAGGTGCAGCAGCTCATGCTCTTTATTGGTGATGTCCAGCAGCCGGCCAGCCCGCCGGATCTCCCGCCGGGTCGGGTCCAGGACGAGGTCCTCGAAAACCAGGGTCTTGTCCGGTTCCGAAGCGTTGCGCCGCAGCAGGGCACGCACCCTGGCCAGCAGTTCCTCCAGGGAAAAGGGTTTCACCAGGTAGTCGTCAGCGCCGCTGTCCAGGCCGCGAATCTTATCGGAGACCTCATCCCTGGCAGTCAGCAGGATGATCAGGGTATCGCCGCCGGTTCGCAGGCGGCGGCAGACTTCCAGCCCGTCGATGAGGGGCATCATGATATCCAGGATCACCAGGTCGGGGTTGACCGCCTCGGCGATCTCCAGGGCTTCCATCCCGTCATGGGCCTCCCGCACCCGGTAGCCGGCATAATCCAGGCTGCGCCTCAGCATGGCGGTGATCTTCACGTCGTCATCGACGACCAGGATCAGGGGTTTCAATCAGCATCACTCCAAACCACGATCAGTTAATGTCATTATGACAAAGGCCTGCGGACGGGACAAGAGACCCTGCCGGGCGCCAATAGCCACCCTGGCAGGACTGCTTTCAATTGTCAGCTTATTCTTGTTGACAGCTACCGCTAATAGTGTAGACTATTAATTTGGCAAAAGTAAGAGGATTACTGCAAAGATAAGAGAATTCTTAGTTGTTATAACACGGATTGCACCAGGGAGAGGAGCATTCCAATGGCCATCATCGAGAGGGCAGTGAAGCTGGGCGCCGTTGCTGCTGCCAGCACTTACCAGGAAAGATTTGAACCCGATATCTGCCTGGCCGGCCAGGTCAACCGGGAGTTGCTGCAACAGATCCTGCTGCAGAACCGGGATACGGAGTACGGACAGCGCTACCGGTTTGACCGGATCGCCACGCCGGAATCCTTCCCGGAATCCTTCAAGGAAGCTGTGCCTCTGACCACATACGAGGATTACCTGCCCTACATTGACCGGATCGCCGCCGGTCAGGATAATATTCTGACCGCCGAACCGGTCAGGTATTTCGGCCTGACCTCGGGCACCACCGGCCAGCAGAAGATGATCCCCATGACCGAACTGGCTGGCAACCTGATCGCCGAGCATATGAGCCTGTTATCCCGGGGAATCTGCGATGCCGTTCCGGCCTCCCGCCGCTCCAGCCGGGGGCTGAACATCATGAACATGATCACGGCTGGCGCCACTGAAGGTGGGATTCCCACCGGGGCTGGAAGCTTGGGCGGCCTGACGTCGATCAGGCGGATCGTTGACAACCTCTGGACCTCCCCGCCGGAGGTGCTGGAGGTGTCCAACCAGTGGGACGCCAACTACCTGCACCTGCTGTTCGCCCTGCGGGAGCGAGATCTGATGTATATATACTCTCCCTTCTCTTCGGCGGTGGTCGACCTGTTCCGGCTGCTGGAGAGGGAGTGGCCACAACTGGTGCATGACCTGGCCAATGGCCGGATCAGCAACGGCGAGAGTCTCGACCTGAAAACCAGAGCACGCCTGGAGGGGAAACTCGGCCGCCACCCGGAGCGGGCCGAAGAACTGGCGGCGGAGTTCCGCCTGGGCTTCCAGGGCATTGCCAGGCGCATCTGGCCGCAGCTACTGTACGTCAGTTGCGTAACCGGGGGCAGCTTCAGCATCTATACCCAGAGGCTGCACCATTACATCGACGGCCTGCCGCTCTATGCGGGCATGTATGGGGCAACCGAGGCAGTGGTGGGAATCAGCCTGTGGCCTGGGGAGGCCACCTATGTGGTGACGCCGCGCACCGCCTACCACGAGTTCATCCCCCTCAACCAGGTGGGAGAGAACAGACCGCAGGCGTTTGACCTCGATCAGTTGGTCAAGGGACAGAGCTATGAGGTGGTAGTCACCAATTGCGCCGGTTTTTATCGCTACCGCCTGGGGGACATTGTCAAGGTGGTGGATCATTACTACGAAAGCCCGGTCATCGAGTTCCTCTACCGGCGCGGCCAGCTGATCAGCCTGGTGGGGGAAAAGACCTCGGAGGAGGCATTCAGCACCACGGTCTATGGGTTGATGCAGCAGTGGGGTACGGATCTGGTAGACTTCACCACCAGGGTGGATTATGAGGTCTATCCGTGCCGGTACATCTTCTATGTGGAGAGCGGGCATCCGTATCAGAACAGGGAGCGCCAAGGTGAAACACTGCTTGAGGACGTCCTCTGTCAGACCAGCCCGCGCTACCATTCCAGCCGGCAGGCCAAACGGCTTGGGCAGTCGGCCCTGCGCCTGGTGCAGCCGGGCACCTTCGAAAAGATGAAAAAGATGCTGATCGCCAGGGGGGCTTCGGCCAACGAGGTGAAAATTCCCCGGGTCATCCGCGATGAAGAGTTGGCCGCCCTGCTGACGGCCAACACCATCCATGCGGCAAGAGATGCGCTCTGTACAGTGCAGGATGGTATCTGTCAGTGAAATGCTGGCTGGTTTCCGCTCTTTTGAATTACGTTACGGAGATCAACAAGGTTTGCTTCAGGCCAGCTCCAGGCTATTGAGCTGGCCTCTTCGCGATACCGGTGATGGTACACGTAACTCCTGCTGTCGCTCACCGGAATTCCAGCCAACCATTAATACTTCTGTAAAGCCGCCATCAACTGTCTGAGATAATTATTACGGCAGACCGGCATCAGGGTCAAACAGCCTGTTGGCGTCCAGGAAGCGCTCCAATTCATCCACCACCTCGGCCAGGTTCACCGCCGTCGCCTCGCCGGAGGAGATCGGCCGGCCGAAGGGGTAGGCCCCCTCCCGCTCCGATCCCTCCTTGATCGGTACATCCCTGTCTTTCAACCATTTGCGGGCGATCTGGAAGGGGGAGTGGAAGCAGAACCGGTGCTGATCCCAGGCGATCAGGAACTCATACAGGCTGAAGTAATCCTCGTCCCGCTGGCAGTTCTGGCAGCCCCCGGTCAGGCGGGCGTATTCCAGATAACTCTTCCGCTGCTCCTGCGCCCTGATCCGGCAGTCCGGGCAGAGGCGCACCCGGGCCGGGCCTGGAATGAAATAGATCTGCAGGCCGTCATCCCGGGTGAACCTGGAGGCCAGGGCAGCCAGGACGCGCTCCTTGAGGTCGTAGAGATAGGTTTCGCCAGATTTAGCATAGTGGTTCAGGTGAAACAGGTAATAGGCAGCCCGAAGCAACACGGCGCTGCGCTCGGGGATCTCCGCCATCGCCTTCAGAAACTGCTCCTTGCGGGCAATGGTATGGCGAGAGGTGTCCCAGTCATGCTGGCGCTTGCGGGCGGCAGCAGCTCCCCCCGCCGCCCCGGCGGAGTCATCCCAGTTCCTTAAAATACGGGGCAGCTTCAGGCGCACGGAGGCCACCTGTTGGCCGCTGAAGAGCGGTATGTCGCCGTGTTTGTTGCGGGCGAGGAGCCTGGATTCCAGGTAGCCCTCGGCCTCCAGGCGGTGGACGTCGTGGGGCGTGATCCCCAGTTCCCGGCAGACCTGGGCGGTGGTCAGCAGGTCTGGCGCTAGATCTGGCATTGCCAAAGCCCCCTCCGGCAGAAATTAATCCAGCATTGTAGAAGCTTTCCAGTGACCAGGAGGCGGTCCCAGCACGGACCACCGGTTTCGGTCAATGCCGATGCCCGTGGTCATGGTCGTGATCGTGCGGATGATCATGGTCGTGGTCGTGATCGTGCGGATGGTGATGATGGGGTCCATGGTCGTGGTCGTGTTCGTGATCATGGGCATGAGTATGAACCTGCTCTTGCTCAGGCACGGGGGCGCCGGTGGCGCAGACCACCCAGCCGACCACTGTCGAGTTTGCGCTCAGGAACACGCCCTCGCTGGTGCGCTGTGCTACAAACTGACGGATCTGCTCCCCGACCGCCGCGGTCAGGTCGAGATAGGGGTAGACCGCATCCTCCAGCTCGGCCTGGGCCTGCTCCGGCGCCAGTTGCCGCAGGGAGTAGTAGTGCTCCATCTCCAGGTCCGGGTAGTAGCCGGAGGCATACAGCCAGTGATAGGCGTAGAAGGGGTCCGGACAGAATTCGGGCCTCTCGCCCAGGCCAAGTTCCAGCCACAGCTCCCGCTTTACCGGGTCGTCCCGGCGCAGGTGCCCGCCAACCAACAGAACGCCCCTGCAGGCAGCCAGCATCTTCTTCAAATTGTCCACTCCGTTGAAGGCCGGCGTCATCAGGGCCAGCACGGCATCAAAGGCCCCGCCCCAGCCGGCCTGGACCAGGTCGACCGCCTCCCAGGACTGCTGCACGGTGTCGATATTGGTCAACTCCGCCTCGGTAGCCCGGCTCTTCAATATCTCCAGCATCCCACCCGCCGGATCCAGGGCCACCACCCGCTGTACCCGCCGGGCGATGGGAATGGCATAATTGCCGGGGCCGGCACCGATGTCCAGCACCCGGGAATCCTTCTTCAGGGCATCCTTATGCCCCAGCAGGTGGACGACCTTCATCACCCGCTCGTCCACGCCGCTTTCCCGGGTCTGGGCGGCGAAGCGGGCGGAGCGCCGGTCCCAGTACTCGCCTCCCGCCCTTGCGGGTTGCTGCCGGTACAACAGGGACTGCTTCCAGGCAGTCTCCCAGGCCTCTTCCCAGAACTCCGGGTCGCGCCAGGCTGCAGCCAGTTCACCAATATCGAAGCTCATCGATCCGACCTCCTATAGTCTACATATCTGCAGTTGACAGCAGTTTTATCCCCCCATCAACAGGTCTTTGTAGCAAATAATTCTGGATGCGGGAGCGACTTCCTGCCACACATAGGAAAAATGCCGCCCAGCGCCTGTACAGCACAAACCGGATGGCGCACCGAAAAGCGCCCGGACAGAACCGGGCGCCTTACGCGGTTGGCTTGACCAAACGATGAACGCTACATCGGGGGATCAACCGGAGGGGAAGCGGCGCTGTTCCCCCGGAAGACGGTGCCTAACAGGTACGATATGACCAGCATGACGTAGAAGCTGGCGAAGAGATCGATGATAAAGCCCAGCAAGGGAATTTTTCTGACTATACCGAGTACGATCGCCAGGCCGAGATAGACGAGAATCACCAGCGCATAATTGCTCAAGTTGCTGCTGATACGCGAGAAGATTCCGCTAAAGTTAAAGATCTGCCCGAAATCACCGGTGGCTGCAAACAGGGTCAGGGCCATGGGAGCGATCAGGGCAATTAAGAAACCGATAATACCGCCCAGAACCATAAACAGAATGCCCAGTCCGGCCAGAGGCGCAAACCCGTAGGCGAACCGTGATGCCACCAGGAACGAACCGCCAAACAGCGCCCCCCCGATGCCATAAAGAATGCCGGGCACCAGAAAGTAGACCAGCCCCATTAAAAACACAAAGAATCCCTGGCTAAACAGGCCGCCCCAGTCATCCCAGGCAGGAAATTCGTAGATCCCGTCCTGGGCGGCCTTTTGTAAGACTCTAAAAATATAGCCGAAGACAATAAAATTAACAACAGGGATCAATAACAGTACGCCGCCGATCAGAATCTTGACGATCCAATCCTTGTCCTCAAAGGGAAAACTCAAGACTTTGCCCACATCCATTTTTCCATCTCCTCTCCATTGTGTATTTGGTAACGCCATAAAGCGACAACCAGTGACTGCACCTCCTCCAACTTCCCTTTATTTTCCCTTTTATCTTATCATATTATGATCAGCCGAAAGCAAGAAGAATGTTAATATTTATGATAATTGCACGCTGCATAAAAGGATCGCGCCGGCAAACAATAAAGGAAATTTCTTCGCAAGCAACAAGCAGGCGTATTGACAGAGGATGATCGGATTGCGGCCCAAGGATCGACAAGGATTATGGAGCAACCGGATAGCTCTGGCCATGGCCCTCCTGGCCCTGATCGGCCTGCTGGCGGGGTGTTCCTACAATCTCCAGAAAAACCCCGTGCCGGATCGCCTGCCGGCGCCACCGGATTACGGGCCGCTCAACCTGCAGGTCAACGCCTACCTTGATACGCTGCCGGGCGACTACGCCGTCTATTTTCAGGACCTGGCATCGGGACAGGGGTTCGGCATCAACGACGAGGCGCCGACGCCCCCGGCCAGCACCATCAAACTCCCGGTGGTGCTGTACCTGTATGAGCAGATAGCCTCCGGCAAGCTGAACTGGAACGACCGCGTCACCTACAGCCAGGAGCTGGACTATCAAAGCGGGGCCGGAGTGCTGCAATCCTGGGCCCGGGACGGGTACGCCTTCTCCCTGCGGGCTCTGGCCACGGTCTGCATCACCATCAGCGACAACATCGCCCTGAATATGCTGGTGCGCTACCTGGGCCAGGAGAACGTGGTCGCCTGGCTCAAAAATATAGGCAAAAACACGGCGCACCCCTTCGGCAACGGCCCGTCAACCGCCCGCGACCTGGGGGCGTTTCTGAATGAACTGATCAGATTTGCACGGCAGCAGCCGAAGTTAGGCGGACGGCTGTTGAACGACCTGGCCTACACCATCTACCACGTGGGACTACCCGGCAAGTTGCCGCCGCAGTTGGTCGTCTCCCACAAGGAGGGGAGCATGAACGGGGTGGCCGACGACGCCGGGATCGTCTTCTCCCAGCGCCCCTACATCCTGGTGGTGATGTCCCAAAATCTCCCGTATCCCGATGAGGAAACTGGATTCATCTACATCGCCCAGATCTCCCGCCTGTGCTATGACTACCAGCAGCAGCTGCCCGCTGCGCCCTATCTCGGGCTTCCCAAGTTTTAAGCAGCGTTCCATACCGCGATAGCCACTTACGAAATCTATTCCCTTGCCAGGAGAGGCAGACACCAGATTATGGCAGATCTGATTCATCATCTACCGGGGAGGTAGAATTTGTTATTTGCCGGTAGTGGCCAGTTCGCTTCGCAACTGGTGGACAGCGGTGAAGAAGGTGGGATAGGTCAGGTAACCCATGATCATGGCGCAGAGGGAGGTGGCCACAGTCAGCACGAACATGACCATCAACTGGTAGCGCACCGCCTGCAACGGGTTGGCGCCGGCAATGATCATACCGGTCATCATGCCGGGCAACTGCACCAGGCCGACCGTTTTTAAATTGTCCATGATCGGGATCGCGGCCGCCCGTATCGATTGGCGCAGGATCACCGCCGAGGCCTGAGCCGAGGATGCTCCCAGGGACAGCGCTACCAGGATCTCCTGGCGTCTGGCGGCCACCTCAGCCCGGAGGCGGTTAACCAGCAGGCTGGAGGTTACCATGGCGTTGCCCACGATCATGCCGCTTACCGGGATGATGTACTGCGGCGTGGCATCGACGATATGCAGCACCAGCAGCAGGCCCATGGCGACAATTTCGGTCACGGTCAGGGCCAGGACGGCGTGGGACATCACCCGCGGCAAGCCCTGGCCTCGCCCGGCCACGTTGGCGGCAGCGCCCCCCACGATCAGGGCGAGCATCAGCAGAATGTAGGGCCAACTCTGCATGCTGAACACGAATTGCAGGATGTAGCCGATCGCCAGCAACTGTACGGTGGCCCGGATAGTGCCGATCAGCAGTTCCCGCTCCAGCTTCAGGTTCTGGACCATGGACAGGATCATGGCGATGGCCACGAAAGCGTAGGTGGATAGCAGTTGAATGTCGCTCATGTGGGCTCCGGTCATAGGGCCGTTCTCTCCCTCTCCCGCAGTCTGCCCTGCAGGAAGGCGTCAGCCAGTGGCGTCCGTTCTCCCGTAAACAGCGCCCTGGCCGGGGCGGCCTGCTCCAGGCGGCCGCCGATCAGGACCCAGACCTGGCCATCCAATCGCTGGGCCTGCCCCAGGTCATGGGTAACCCAGATGCAGGTCAGCCCTTGAATGTTCAGGTTCCGGATCAGGGATTCGATGATCTGCTCCGATTCCAGGTCGAGGGAGGAGGTGACCTCGTCCAGCAGCAGCACCTCTGGATCGTTGACCAGGGTCCGGGCCAGGGCCACCCGCTGCTGCTCGCCCCCGGAGAGTTCATGGCCCGGGCGCCGCAGCATCTCCGGCGGCAGGCCCGCCCGCTCCAGGAAGGCTGCAGTG
>JBEKKU010000035.1:0-17394 GCA_050010575.1 Thermacetogeniaceae bacterium
AGGGACCAGCGGCCACGGCTGAGGATATGGCCAACCAGGGCCTGCGCTACTACACTCCCGAGATGCACCGGGCGGTCTTCGTGCTGCCGCCGTTCGTCCAAGCTCTTCTGGAGCAGGAGGCCAAATCTTGAAGCTGAGCGACCTCTGTACACAAAGCAGGTCGTTTTTAGAAGCCCGGGATGATTATGAAAATGCTCGGGCGGTGCTGCTGGGGGCTCCGCTGGACATCACCTCCAGTTGGCGCATGGGTTCCCGGGAAGCGCCCCAGGCAGTGCGAGACGCCTCGGAGGGGTTGGAGGAGTATAGCCCGCGGCTTGACCGGAACCTGAGCGATTGTGCCTTTTACGATGCCGGAGACTTGCTTATGCCCCTGGGCAATCTGTCAGGCAGCCTGAACAGGATCGGACAGGCCATCCGGAGGATCGCCGGTGATGGCAAGATTCCCTTCATGTTGGGCGGGGAGCATCTGGTTACCCTGCCGGCGGTGCAGGCCCTGGCCGAGCTGTTTCCCGGCCTGGCGGTGCTGCAGTTTGACGCTCACACCGATCTGAGAGACGACTACCTGGGAGAGAGGCTCTCCCACGCCACGGTGCTCAGGCGCATCTGTGAGGTGGTCGGGGGCCGCAGTGTGTACCAGTTTGGCATCCGTTCGGGGACGAAGGATGAGTTTCAGTACGGGCACAGCCACACCAACTTCTTCCCTTTCGATGTTGTCAGGTCATTGCGATCCTGCCTGGCAGACCTCGGAGAGCGCCCGGTTTACGTGACCCTGGACATAGATGTGCTAGATCCGGCCTACGCTCCGGGCACTGGCGCCCCGGAACCCGATGGTATTAAGCCGGCGGAGATCTTCGAGGTCCTGACCATGCTCCAGGACCTGCAGGTGGTGGGCTGGGACATCGTAGAACTGGCGCCCCCCTACGACACCTCGGGGATCACCACCATGCTGGTGGCCAAGATCGCCCGGGAGAGCCTGCTAACCTTGGCCAGGGCGGCCTCACCGGTTCGCTCCTGATGCGGCAGTAGTTAAAGAGGAAATCGGCCGCAGACCGAGAATCATTATAGTTGAGCAATTGACAAACACGTACCTGCCGGAAGGGAGGGATTGTTAAAGATGTGTGAATGCTGTACTCCCAAAGAACACCTGGGCCATTTTCACCTCCACGAAATGGGGGGGAAGGACCTGGACGGGCTGAACAACGTGATCCGGAGACTGCCAGGCGTATTTGAAGCCCAGCAGGACGACCACGGGGATGCCGCGGCGGTGGTGCTGTTCGATACGCGGATCATCACCGAGGAGACCCTGAAGAGCGCCCTCAAAGCCCAGGGATTCCAGGCCTGAGAGCGGTCGGATTGCTGTGCTGCAGACCTCTCTAATTCATGCTCAACCTGTTGACTTGCCAAAACAGTGATGCTATAATAAGCTTCGTCACTCGGGCGATTAGCTCAGCTGGGAGAGCGCCTGCCTTACAAGCAGGAGGTCGGCAGTTCGAGCCTGTCATCGCCCACCATTGAAGCGCATCACCACAAAGGTGCTGACGCGGAGCTGTAGTGTAGCGGTTTAACACGTCGGCCTGTCAAGCCGAAGATCGAGGGTTCGAATCCCTTCAGCTCCGCCATCTTAAAAAACGAAGTGGCTCGGTAGCTCAGTTGGTAGAGCAGCGGACTGAAAATCCGCGTGTCGCCAGTTCGACTCTGGCCTGAGCCACCATAATAAGCAGTTACGAGCGGAAGTAGCTCAGCGGTAGAGCATCGCCTTGCCAAGGCGAGGGTCGAGGGTTCAAATCCCTTCTTCCGCTCCATTTTATTGTCTTCGACATGTTAAGGATGTCCATTGTTTGCCCTCTTTAGAGGGTTTTTATTGTCAAGGTGCCGAATATGTTTTATAATAGGCTCGAAAAACTGAAGATGATCAACCAAGAGGGCAAGTGGCGAAGTGGTTAACGCAGCGGACTGCAAATCCGCCACTCGCCGGTTCAACTCCGGCCTTGCCCTCCATTTTATTTTAATGAACATAAGCCGGGATGGCGGAATTGGCAGACGCACGGGACTTAAAATCCCGGGGGCTTCGCGGCCCGTACCGGTTCAAGTCCGGTTCCCGGCACCAGATATGCCTGGTGTAATGCCGCTTTGCGGGTTTTCCCACAAAGTGGCATTTTTTAATTCCGCTCTGCTAATACTTCTTCAACCACAATATGATGGATTAAAGATCAAGTATGTACATACGCATTGTTAAAGTCAGAGGTATCCGTTACATGTAGGTTGCTCACCGGGAAAAGGTAACTATTGGCGTGGTGATTATCTTGGGCTATAATGACTATAATAAGCTTAAAGAAGGTTCTGCATGGGAAAGTGGGATAAGCTTTTTAATCGTCTTCTAAATGGCCGCTCAGATACAAATATTTCTTTTTCTGAGTTATGTAATTTGCTAGATTGGCTGGGATTTGAAAAACGAACCAGTGCAGGTCATCATATATTCTATAAGGACGGCATTGACGAGATCATCAATTTGCAGCCAATAGGTGTATTAGCCAAGGCCTACCAGATCAAACAGGTCCGCAACATCATCCTGAAATACCGCTTAGGGGGTGGGGAAGATGTATAAATACGAAGTAATTATCTATTGGAGCGATGATGACCAGTCGTTCATCGCTGAGGTCCCGGAGTTGCCCGGGTGCGCTGCTGACGGGGTGACTCATCAGGAAGCGCTGGCGAACGTCCAAGTGGTTATCGAAGAGTGGATAGAGACAGCAACCATATTAGGAAGGGAAGTGCCTAGGCCAAGGGGTAGGCTGGCTTACGCTTAATGCCTGGGACTTATATGAGATTCGGAGACTGCCGTGCGTCAAGCGGCAGTTTTGCTTTATTGAAACTGCCATAGCAGTAATTGTCGAGTTAAAATTTGCAACCCTCGTGCAACCGGAAGGACCGAAATAATGTCGAGGCCGCCCGATTCCAGCTCGTGATGGCGATCAAGCGCCCATTGCTTGGATAGATCGGTATCGATGCCGAAGATAGTGTTGGCAAGCTGGCTGAGGTGCTCCTTGACGTGGTGCAGATCGACTATCTGGATCGCCTCCGGGGCAATCATGTTTCGAATTCCCGCAAGGCCTGGGAGCAGACACCCGGGGCGCTGGAATGGTTGCAGGAAATGCGTCCAGCAGCAGGAAGAGAGAATTGAGTTTCTTGAGGCGTAAGGGTTTGAGATAAGCGTTCAGGGAAGATTTTCGATTCTGGAGAATGGAAACGAAATAAATTTGAGACTACGGCATGGCAGGTATTTTAAACGGTCTATCTTGAAAACATGAGGTAGATATTCAATGCTTTCTATGATACTTTATTTAGAGAAAAAACTATTGGGGGGATTACTGTGATCCCGGTCAGAACAAGAGTGGAGCTAGATGGTCGTATTTCCATCGGAGAGGTGTTAAAGATGGCTAAGATGCAACCGGGCGATTGGGTAGATATTACTCCTGCCAATAATAAAATAACTATAAAGATCGCTAGGCGAATAAAGCCAAAAGGGGTTGTCAGGGCTGCGGCAGGGCTCTTGAAGGACAGAAATGATTTAGCGGATGAGATGCTGCGAGCCAGGGAGGATGAAGATGACCGGCCAGGAACCACCATTTAACAGGTATGTGGTCGATACCAATATCGTCATCTATACTCTTAAGGGGATTGAGCAGGCGGTAGCAGCAATGGAAAAATTTGAAGATGACGACATCGAGGTCTATTACTCAACGATAGTGGAGGCAGAATTATTTTCCTTTCACGAACTCACAGAAGAAGAGAGTGGCAAAATTAGGGCCGTCTTGGATCTTGGGGAAATTGTTTACGTCGATTCCGAAGTTGCTTTGAAGGCTGCCGAGCTTCGTTTATTGAGCAGAAAAACGTATCAGCGCAAGCTTAAATTACCGGATGCCATTGTTGCTGCAACAGCTTTGGTATATTCGGCGGTTCTGGTTACTCGCAATATTGAAGACTTTGACCATCTGAAAAAACATGATTTACTTCTATAGAACCCATTGAATGCAATTCAACAAGAATAGATGATAAAACCCCTGACAAACCATGCTGTGTATAACACGTAAACCTAGACCATGATAATCCCGTTACAAAGATGCTATTTCCGTGCTACTGCCGTGCTACTGAAAAATAAAATATAACTCGATATGAACAGATACAGATTGATATGTGCCCCCGCCTCAATGTATTGGTATTACTGAATAATTTGACACTGGAAGACACTGACAGATACAGCTGTAACGCTCAATACCGGACTTAAAATCCCGGGGGCCCGTACCGGTTCAAGTCCGGTTCCCGGCACCACTCAAGGCTTTCAGGGATCGCAAATGGTAACTGATGGAAGCTATTATCCATTTGCAACCCTTTGAAACCGCAAGGGTTTCAAGATCGATTCCCCCGGTTGCGACGGGGGAGTTTTTTTGGTCCGAAGATAGCCTAGTCGAAAAAGTATCCGCAATTTTGCACTTCCTTTTCGCCGTCACGTCGATGTAAGTTTCTGATGCCACCTGTGGGCTTCTTCTCGGAGTACTTCCAGGACCACCTTGGCTTTGTGCTCGGCTGAATAATGATTGCGTGTTTTCATGCTCCCATTTTAACTTATTTTTCTATTTCCGTGTCTCGTTTCTAGGGAGCATTATATACCCTCATTTTTCAAGGAGCGACTGGCTGTTTGTTACTGCGAAAGGAATTAATATATACGGTAATTAGTGTTTACTTAACCGACATCTGATTCATGGGCAGCTTCCTGCTGTTTTATTTTGGGCTTTCTCAACCACATCGGTGGGGATGGCCCGATCAAATTGGACGGAGGCCCAGGCTTTGAGTTTCTCGTCACCGACAGACCATAGCTCATAAAGGGTATTGACAATATGATCTAAGTCAGCATCACCGGTGCTGGTATGGTAGTTACAGCGGCCTTTGGCGTCTGCCAGGTGATGGTGTTCCTTCATAATAATATTAAAGGCTTGAGAGATGGCTCGCTCACCATAGCGGGCCATTATATTTTCCAGGGCTTCTTCGGGGGCGATAAATATATCACCTTCACCTGTATCTAACCAATGCCTTGATATAAAATATTCACTACAAATGTGCTTTAGTAACAACTCTGAAGCCTTTCCCTTTGACCCTTCGATTTTTGAAATATGCGCATGATCTATGCCCAACGTATTTGCAAACTCACTCTGGGTCAAACTAAGTGCTTTCCGAATTTCTTTAAATCTTAATCCGATGTCGATTTCACTCAAAAGAAATACCAACTTCTTTCGATAAAACTATTGACAATGTGACTGAGCCGATTTATAATACTCCTGTCAAACCAGCAATAGACAACAGAAGAAGATTAAGGTTCCGTTTTCCGCACCATGTTATCGGTCAAGTCTCCAGCTCCAGCGGTTTGACCTGTAAGGCATTAAGAACATCGAACATGTAAGAACTGATGTTGCCGATCTGCTGCACCAGATGGCCATTAACCTTGGCCAGGTTTTTCTCGAGCGTTTTCTTCTGCCGCTGGCCGAGTTCTTCACTGTGTTTTCATAGTAACGATCTCAATGTCCACTCCCGGAACACCCTGGAAGGGATTGACCGGACTTCACTGAAACAGGACGGAGTATGTTCTTCTCCTATAGGTCATAAGGCGCGCCATCCTTTAAAAATACCATTTTATGTTTACCATAAAATGGAGAGTGATGCAATACCTATACTGGTTCAGGAATTGGCGGGTGGATGGGAATAGGCGGTTTTAGTGTGCCCTAAGTCGTCCGTGATTAGTTTCACGCGCGCGGTCGCTGCCACCAGAATAAAACCCAACCTACCGCCCACCGATCTTACGCATAATATTATCGCACAGCTTATGTAAGTGGACAAGCGCTCTGCCTCATTTTCATCGTTCTGTGTGCCACCCGCCGGCATGGATGCTTCATGCGAAATGCTCACTCCTTTATCATTGTTGAAATATGTCGAAAAAAGTCACAAATAGTCGACAACGCTTATATACGATGATACCGACCCATGGCGGCTGCTTTAGGATGCCTCACCTTGCTATTACTTCGTTATACGTGATAATAATCCGTCTAAATATATAAAGATAGAAGGAATTCTGGGGAAAGATGGAGAACCAACAAATGTGGTCGCTGGCCCCAGAGAAAAACAACCGTTTTAACCCTCTATGCTGGGCTGAAACGTTCTATTCAAGTGCATCCGTTTTGATGCCCGTGTGCTCGATTTCGCAGGGGTCAAAGACGACCCCTTACATCATGGGAGAATAACTGTATGAAACAGCCTATCAAGGTTTTGATCGTCGAGGATTCAGAAAACGATGCGGCCCTGTTGATCAGAACCTTGCAGCGCGGCGGCTATGAGCCGGTCTATGAAATAGTAGAAACACCCGAAGCAATGGCTGATGCCCTCGACCGGCAGTTATGGGATCTCGTAATCTCGGATTACTTGATGCCTTGCTTTAGCGGCCTGGATGCTCTGAAGCTGTTGCAAGAAAAAGACCCCGACCTTTCCTTCATCCTCATGACCGATCAGGTCGGCGAGGAGACTGCGGTGGAGGTCATGCGAGCCGGCGCTCACGACTACATCCTGAAGAGCAACCGTGCCAGGCTCATTCCCGCTGTGGAGAGGGAACTGCGCGATACCAGAGTCAGACGTGCGAACAGGCAGAACGAGCAAGCGCTGCGTGAAAGCCAGGAACGTTATCACCTGATCGTGGAAACTGCCAATGAGGGGGTCTGGCAGTATGACGAGGAGCGCAGGATAACCTTTGTCAATCAGAAGATGGCCGAGATGCTCGGCTATTCCATCGAGGAGATGATGGGCCAGTCGCTGCTGTCATTTGTGCATGAAGAATGGCGCAAGGCTCTCGAAGCCAATATTATACTGCGGTCTCGTCGAGAACGTAGGGGGCAAATTGAATATAGGTACCTGCGGAAAGACGGAACGGACCTGTGGGCGATCGTCAATGCTTTTCCTATCTTTCGTGATGATGGCAGCTATGCGGGTGCTATCGGCCTGCATATCGACATCACCGAGCGTAAACAGGCAGAAAAAGAGCTTCGGGAGAGCGAGGAAAGGTTCCGCCTGCTGTTCGATGGCTCGCAGGACGCCATCATGACCATAGCGCCGCCTTCGTGGAAGTTCAACTCGGCCAACCCGGCGACATTGAAGATGTTCAGGGCCAAGGATGCGGCGGAGATCGCCATACTGGGGCCGTGGGGTGCATCTCCCGAACGGCAGCCCGACGGCCGGTTCTCGGCCGACAAGGCCAATGAGATGATCGAGATAGCCCTGCGCGAGGGTTCCCACTTCTTCGAGTGGACGCACCGGCGGCTGGATGGCGCGGTTTTCCCCGCCAACGTGCTGCTTACCAGGGTCGAGATAGCCGGTCAGGTATTGATCCAGGCTACAGTGCGCGACATCACCGCCCAGAAGCAGGCCGAGGATGCGTTGCGGGAGAGCGAGGAGAAGTACCGCCACCTGATCGAGAACAGCCACGACATCATCTATACGCTCAACCCGGATGGGGTATACACCTTCGTTTCCCCTGCCTGGACAACGCTACTCGGGCACCCGGTAGACCAGGTAGTTGGACAACCATTCCAGTCATTCATCCATGCGGATGATGTGGTGGTGTGCCTGGACTATCTGCGGACGGTCATCGGGACGGGACGGCGACAGGCGAATATCGAGTGCCGCGTGCGGCACGCCGACGGGTCCTGGCGCTGGAACACCACAAATGGCGGTCCTTTAAGGGATAGGGCCGGCACGATCGTCGGTTTTGAGGGCATTGCCAGAGATATCACCGAGCGCAAAAGGGCCGAAGAAGCACTGCGTGCATCAGAGGAAAAGTACCGGGTGATCTTTAGTGCTACCGGAATACCTGCCACGATCACCGAGGAAGACAACACCATATCCCTTGTAAACAGTGAATTTGAAATTATGAGCGGCTTTTCCAAAGCGGAGATCGAGGGCAGAAAGAGCTGGCAGGAATTCTATACCGAGGACGCTCTTGCTTCCATGGCCAGATACCACAAACTGAGAAGGGTTGATCCGGATGCCGCTCCCAAACAGTACGAAGCAGAGTTCATCACGAGGAGCGGTGATGTCAAGCAGGTCATTGTCACCGTTTCCATGATCCCCGGAACTAAACTTAGCAGCGCCTTTTTCCTGGACATCAGCGCGATCAGGCAGGCAGAGAAAGCCGTCAAACAGAGCGAGGAAAAATTCCGCACCCTATTCGAGGAGGCCCCGATAGGGATAGACATCTCCCGGGCCGGCAAAATTCTGATGGCAAACCAGGCCTATCTTGACATGTTCGGATATGCAAGCTTCGCCGAGCTTGAGGGGAAACCGCTTCTCGATCAAGTAGCGCCACAGTGCCGCAGTCAGATTAAGGAGATAGTAGCAAATAGGGAGCAGGGAAAAGAGTCGCCGAGCACATTAGAAACAGTCGGGCTGAGAAAAGACGGTTCCCGATTTCCCTTTGACATATTTGCCGCCTGCATAAAACTGCAGGATGGGCCGGCGACAATCGGGTACTTTTCAGATATCACCGAGCGCAAGCTGGGGGAAGAGGCGTTAAAACAATCTGAAGAGAAATACCGCTCGCTGGTCGAAAACCTGAACGATGTAATATATGCCATAGACGCCAATGGCTATTGCACATTCATCAGCTCTGCAATAGAGCGTATGACTGGCTACAGTGCCGAGGAATACATCGGCAAGCTCTTTGTATCTTATTTTCATCCGGAGGACAAGCCGGGCTCGCTGGAGCAGTTTAGGCTAACCATAGGCGGCCAAGTAGAACCAGCGGAATTGCGGACATTAAAAAAGGATGGCACCTATGTTTATATCCGTTCCTTGCTCCGGGTGGTTGATGAGAACGGCCAGTTGAGCCTGGTAGGAGTCCTGTACGATGTCACAGAGCTCAAGCAGGTCGAAGATAAACTGCGCCAGAGGGCTGCAGAACTCCAGGCAGTCTTTCAGGCCCTCCCGGATCTCTTCTTAAGGCTCGGCGCAGACAGCACAATACTGGAGTTGCTGCCAGGAAGTCCTGATGACTTGTATATGACACCAGAGGAGCTTTTTGGCAAGCGAATACAGGATATTTTTGAGCCTTTGTCCCAGCAATTCCAACAGGCAATCGATCAAGTCCTACAAACGCGGTCCCTGGTTATAATGGAGTATCCCTTGACCCTGAAGGGAGAGCTGAAATTCTTTGAAGCCCGGTGTTTCCCGCTGCTCGAGGATCAGGTCATCATGGTGGTCCGCAACATCACCGAACGCAAGCGTACCGAGGATGATCTGGAAAAACACCGAGAACACCTCGAAGAACTGGTCGCAGAGAGGACCATGGGCCTACTCGCTGTCAATCAGGAACTGGAAGCTTTCACCCGTTCGGTCTCGCACGACCTGCGCGCCCCCCTTAGAAGAATTCAAGGCTTCAGCAAGATCCTGCTGGACGATTATGCAGGCCGCCTGGACAAGCAGGGCAGCGAGTACCTGGAACGGCTAAAGGCATCAAGCCAGCACATGTCCCAACTGATCGAGGATCTGCTCAACCTCTCACGCGTCACCAGCGCAGCGTTAGACCGTGAGCAAACCGATCTCAGCGCCATGGTACAGACGATCGCAGCTGACCTCATTAATCAACAGCCTGATCGCCAGGCACACTTTGACATCCAGGAAGGAATCACAGTCTTTGGCGACCCGAATCTTCTTTCCATAATGCTGCAAAACCTCCTGGACAACGCCTGGAAGTTCACCGGCAAAAAGGCGGCCGCAGAGATCTCCTTCGGCATCACCATCTATGAGGGCAGGCAGGCATACTACGTGCGAGACAATGGCGCCGGCTTTGACATAGCCAAGGGCGGTAAGCTCTTCGAGCCCTTCAAGCGCCTGCACTCCGCCAAAGAATTCACCGGCACCGGCATCGGCCTGGCCTCGGTGAAGCGTATCATCCGGCGCCACGGCGGGCAGATCTGGGCTGAGGGCGAGGTTGGTAAAGGGGCAGCCTTTTATTTCACGCTTTAATACGGCTAGTTAAGCACTGTTTCTCTGGTTCTCATAGTTCTCCGGAGTTTCATATCCAATTGCTGAATGTAGCCGAAAACGGTTATAGGAACCCTCGATATACTCATAGATCTCTTGTTGGCCGGGCGTTTTATAACAACCGTACTGCATTAAGGCAGACGGAGACAATTGCCGATGATAATAAAGGAAGGATAAAAAGTAACAATGATGAAATGTACGTTCTAATTAAGGAACATATCTGTTTGCATCTGGTATGGGGGCAAAAGAATGGGCAAATCTATTCAGGTTTTGATTGTAGAGGATTCAGCAGACGATGCGGCCATGTTGATTTGCTCATTACAGAGCGGGGGCTATGACCCGTCCTATGAAATAGTGGAAACCACTGAGGCAATGTCTGATGCTCTCGACCGGCAGGAATGGGATCTGGTGCTCTCGGATTACTCGATGCCGCTTTTTTGTGGTCTGGATGCCCTCAGACTGGCGAAAGAAAAAGACCCCGACCTTTCCTTCATCCTCATGTCCGGTCAAGTTGGCGAGGATGTGGCAGTGGAAGCCATGAAAGCTGGCGCTCACGACTACATACTGAAGGGCAGTCAGGCCAGGCTCATTCCGGCTATAGAGAGGGAACTGCGCGATACCCAGGCCAGGCGAAAGAACAGGCAGCACGAGCAAGCACTGCGCGAGTTAAGGGACAAGTATATCATGCTGGCTACCTACAGTCGCGACATCATCCTGTATGTTCGCCATAGCGATGCCCGGATTATCGAGGCGAATGAGGCTGCAGCAAAAGAGTACGGCTATTCGCGTGAAGAGTTACTGGGGATGACTCTCCATGATTTGCATACAGAAGACGAGCGCCAGCTTATAGACGAGAAGATAACACAGGCAGACGAGAGAGACGTTCCTTTTGAAACGTACCACCTCAGAAAGGAAGGGAGCGCCTTTCCGGTAGAGGTGAGTTCCCAGAGCATGACTATCAAAGGCGAACGTATTTTGCTAAACATCATTAGGAATATCACCCTGCGCAGGCAGCAGGAGGAAAAACTCCTGATTGCCAATGAAGTGTTTGAAACTACTCTGACGGGGATCATTGTTATTAGCCGTGATGGCGTTGTCCAGAGAATAAATCCTGCATTTACGGCAATTACAGGATACGGCGAGGATGATGTGATCGGACAGAAAGCAGGTATTCTGGGATATGATATAGCATTAATAAGCGCCGATTCCAATCGCGGAGAAACCTGGAACAAACGCAAGGACGGCACGTCGTACCTGGAAGGGTTCGTCCTCAACGCCATCAGAGATGAAGAGGGCAATGTTTTACAGTATGTAAAGAATTTTCGCGATATTACCGAAGAGGAAGAGACCAAGCGTGAAAGGCAGCTTCTTCGGGAGCAACAGGAAAGGATGCAAAGGCTATCATCCCTTAGCACGTTATCTGCCGGAATCGTGCATGAAATTGCCCAGCCGTTGAATGCAATCAAGTTATCGGCTGACGGCATGCTTTATCTGTATAACCGGGGCCTATTTAAACTGGAAGAGTCGATTGATGCCCTGAAGGATATTGCCGGTCAGGCAGAACGGATCAACATATTGATCAGCCAAATGCGCTCTTTTGCGAATGCTGATCGTCAAAATGAGACAACACCATGCAATCTTAATGACGCTGTGAGGAGCATAATAAATATTCTTGGGCAGCGGTTGTCAAATCATGGAATAGCAACCAGGATCGAAGTTGACGAAAATCTGCCGGAAGTTGTGGGCACGGCAAGCGGGCATGAAGAGCTGGTGCTGAATCTTTTGACAAACGCGATGTCTGCATTGGACTCGGTTGACAAGCGTGAAAAAGAAATAGTGATTAGAACGTTTTCGCAAAAAGACAAAGCGGTCATAGAAATTGCAGATAATGCTACGGGAATTTGTGACGATATAAAAGACAGGATCTTTGAACCGCTGTTTACCACCAAGAAAATCGGAGAGGGAATGGGGCTTGGCCTGTCTATAGCACAATCGATCGTTGAGAGATTTAAAGGAAACATCGATGCTCAAAACAACGTCAATGGCGGGGCAACCTTCACAGTCCAACTTCCCGCCATTAAAAATAGCGAAAAATAGGTGGTATTCAGAATGTATATCCTGCTCGTGGATGACGACGAAAAAAGCAGAGGCATATTGGCCAAATTGTTGAATACCTTGGGACACCAGGTAACAGAGTGCCTAGACGGATACGCTGCTATAGAGGCTATTAAACTCCATGAGTTTCACCTGATTCTCACAGATATCAGGATGCCGCGCATGTCGGGCATGGAACTGCTGGAAAAAATTCGAGCCCTTCCAGCCAATCCAGAGGTTGCAGTAATCCTTTTCACCGGATTCGGAGATATGCAAACAGCCATTGAGGCCCTGCGCTTAGGGGCTTTTGACTATCTGCTCAAACCGATCAACTTCAAAGAACTGGTCGTGTTGATCGAACGTGTTGCGGAGCATCTAGCCCTTAAGAGAGAGAACCGGGTTTTGACTAGCGAGTTCGAAGCTGCGGTCAAGGCTGCTACGGCGGAAACCGTGCAAGAGCTTTCACACCTGAAAGCTCTATATGCTAAAAGTATAATGCAAAGCCCTGATATCTACTTTTCCGATCGCATGGCTCCTCTGATTGAGCAAGTGAAGATACTTCATCACGACCGTTCTCTATCGGTCTTGATAGAAGGCGAAACGGGTACCGGCAAAGAAGTGATCGCCAGGTTAATCCATTTCGGAGAGGGATGCACTGCCGCCCCCTTTATCGATCTCAATTGTGCTGCCTTAGCGCCCAGTGTCTTTGAAAGCGAGCTTTTTGGTTATGAGGCAGGAGCTTTTACTGGAAGTCTGCCCAAGGGTCAAAAAGGCAAGCTTGACCTGGCATTTGGTGGAACGCTCTTTTTGGACGAGATCACGGAGATACCGCTTGAACTGCAAGCAAAGTTCCTGAGGATTCTGCAAGAAAAAGAGTTCTATCGGGTTGGCGGGCTGAAAAAGATCAAGACCGATGTTCGCATCATCTGCGCCACTAATACGGATATTGAAGACAAAATGGAACAGGGCACCTTCCGCCGCGACCTTTTTTTCCGCCTGAACGCTGCCCGCATTCATCTGCCCTCGCTCAGGCAGCGACAGGATGAGATAATTCCACTGGCCGAATCGTTCCTGGCAAGGTATGGGAAAGAGAAAGGCAAGTGTTTTGAGGGGATCAGCAAGGAAGCTGGCAAAGTTCTAATTTCCTATGATTGGCCAGGTAATATCAGAGAACTTAAGAACATAATCGAGTATGCCGTGGTAATGTACAACGATACTCAATTAAGAGCAGAACACCTTGATCAGCTGTTTAAGCACAAGGCCGGCCTAACCAAGAGTGATAGCGCATTGCTTCCGCCAGCCAACCTTTCCCTGGTGAAGCACACGAACAAGATAATCTCGGAAGCCCTTAGAATGCACAACGGCAACAAGACAGATACTGCTAGATATCTTGGAATGCCGGTCCGTACTCTATATCGCCGGCTGCAGCGTTTAAGCGAAGAATAAGAGAATTGCGATCCGGTCAGCCTGCCAAAATGGCAGGCCACTTTTCTGCCATTTTGGTAGATGGCATGGTTGATTGGAAAATATTCTTCAATCATAACACCCTCGTATCCCTTATGGGACGAGGGTGTTATGATTTTTAAACCTTTTAACCTCTTTTGGCATAGTTCTTGCTCTTCTATTATTGAGATGTTTTTCTATGACTTACAAATTGCTGGAGTTGCTCATGAAAATATTGATGATTGATGACGATGAAGTAAGCACTAAAAGCCTGGCCTCCTTTCTAGAAATGGGAAATCACTGCTGTCAAGCTTTTACCGTACCACAACAGGCCATAGAGGTGTATCGGCAGAATGCCTACGACGTCGTCATCACCGACATGATCATGCCCGGCATGAACGGGCTTAAGGTGCTGCAGCAGGTCCGTTCCATCAACCCCGATGCCAAGGTGATCATCGTCACCGGCCATCTGGACGTGGAGATCGCCATCGCCGCCCTGAACAACCGGGCCTACGCCTTTTTAAGCAAGCCCCTGAGGATAGAAGAGTTGATGGCCACTCTCGACAGGATCGAACAGGAGAACCGGGACCGGTAGAAGGCAGAATGGGAGCACGGCCCGCTTGGCGATGGAATACGCCCGGCTGAAGAGGGCCTTCGAAGACCTGCGGCCTTGCTGAAAGACAAGCAGGGCAACATTTAAAGAGGTGAGGCGGCACAGATGGACAGTGATCTAGAAGAAAAGATGGAGATGGTCCGGGACTTCGTGACCGAGGGCCGGGAACTGCTGGATGATGCGGAGCCGCAGATCATCGAAATGGAGAAGATCGCCCTCGCCTCCGGCGGGGTTGACGAGGATGTCCTGAACGGGATCTTCCGGCTCTTTCATTCATTGAAAGGGACAGCCTCCTTCCTTGATTTTCAGGCGATCATCAGCGTTACCCACGAGGCGGAGACTCTCCTCGATATCTTCCGCAAGGGCAAAGCGATGGTCACGCCTTACCACGTGGACCTCCTCTGCCGCACGACCGACTTTGTCAGGAACATCCTTTTCGTGGTAGAGCGCAAGCTCAGCGACGAGGGTTTTGAGGAAGAGGCCGGATGCCTGGTGGGTGATCTGAGGCAGGCGATCATCGCCATCTCCAGTGAGGTTGGACCTTCCAAGAAGACGGATGCGCCCGGGGGAGAGATGGCCTTTCCTGACGAGGGATCCGACTTGGCTTGGCAGCAGGCGGTGGATGCTATCTCCGGTGAGCCTGAGTCCCCTGTCATGTCACCCCTACCCGGGGAGGCAGGCCTCGCCGGGCCAGCCTGGGACCTGGATTTGCCAGGCGGACGAGATGAGGCCTTCCCGGCATCCGGTCCCGGGATCGATCTGTCAGCCTTGGAGCAGGAATCCCCTCTAGAGGATGGCTACGCCCCCTCCCCTAACCTGGAAGTAATGGGGCTTCAGATCACTCCGGAGATGATCAGGAGCTTCGTAGAAGAGGCCCTGGAACTGTGCGAGGATGCGGAGACCGCCCTGTTGTCCCTGGAGAAGATGCCGGGCAAGGAATCCGCCGGACAGGCCTTCCGGGCCTTTCACAGCATCAAGGGGAACGCCGGCTTCTTAGGCTATGGAGACCTGGAGCAGCTCAGCCACCTAGCTGAAAACCTGCTGGACCGGATCAGGAGCGGGGAGAGAGGTGGCGATCCGGCCGCCATGTCCGCCCTCCTGAAGGTGATCGACGCCGTCCGCGGCAAGGTGAACGACCTGGCCTGCGGCGGCAGCGTAGAGATCCCGGACCTGGCCCAACTGTGCGAGAGCCTGGAAAACCTGGCCCAGGATGACCAGGGTCTGAGTAGATCAGACACCGCGCCGGCCCCCTCCCTGTCGGAAGAGTTGGAGAGCCTGACCGGTGGGAAGGAACTGCCCGCCTGGGCCGGACAGCCTGAAGAGCCCCCCGATCTGTTCCCGGATGCGCCTGTGCCGGAGGACCAGGTGCAGCCCGGAGAAGGTTCTGCTCAAGTGTCCTTCCTGGCAAAAGATCTGGAGCAGTTCATGGCAGAGCAGCCTCCGGCCGAGATCCCCCGGCCCGGACTGGCCGGACAACTGGAAACACCAGCCATGGACGCATCGCCCGGAGATTGCAGGGCAACTGCAGCACTACCTGACCGGGCACCCTCTTTAGTGGATGTCGCCGGCGCCGGGGAGCCCCCCGAAGACGACCAGGAGAACCCGCCGGTACCTGCTGCCGAGGCCGTCCTGTCCCAGAGGGACCCGGTGGCGGAAACCCTGGCGCCGGAACCCCAAGACAACCGGGCCAATGCCCAGCCGAATGCCGCCCCCGGCACCGCCAGACCAGCGCCGCCCGCATCCGGCACCGTGATCCGGGTGGACATCGACAAGCTCGATAAGATGCTCGACCTGGTGGGAGAACTGGTCATCGCCGAGTCGATGGTCGCCAACAACCAGGAGGCCGGTTCGGCCCAGAGTGATAAATTCGGTAAGGCGGTCCTGCAGCTCGACAAGATCTCGCGGGAGATCCAGGAAGTGGCCATGTCCATGAGGATGATCCCCCTGGCGGGGGTGTTCCGCAAGATGATGCGCCTGGTCCGGGATCTCGCCCAGAAGGCGAACAAGCAGGTGGACCTGGTAATCGTCGGCGAGGAGACCGAGGTGGACAAGACCCTGATCGAACAGATCTCCGACCCGCTAGTCCACCTGATCCGCAATGCCGTCGACCACGGATTGGAACAGACCGCCGAGAGGTTGGCCGCTGGAAAACCGGAGGTTGGGCACGTCATCATCGAAGCCAAGCATTCGGCCGGCGAAGTCTGGATCACCGTCGAGGATGACGGAAAAGGACTTGACCGCGACAAGATCTTCCGGAAGGGTGTGGAAAAGGGACTGGTAAGAGCCGAGGACGCGGGGATGAAGGACGAGGAGATCTGGCGCCTGATCTTCGAGCCGGGCTTCTCCACCGCCGAGCAGGTCTCCAGCATCTCCGGGCGGGGGGTCGGCATGGATGTGGTCAAGAGGAACATCGAGCGCCTCCGGGGCAAGGTGGACATCAGGAGCAGGGCCGGGGTCGGGACGGTCTTCGCCGTCCGCATTCCTCTGACCCTGGCGATCATCGAGGGGATGATGGTGCGGGTCGGAGTCAACCGCTACATCATCCCCATCAGTTCCATCAAAGAATCCTTCCGTCCCGACCCCGGCCAGATCACCCGCCTGCCCGACGGCCTGGAGATCGTCCGCATCCGCGGCGAGCTGCAACCGGTCCTGAGGCTGCACGAGATCTACCGGGGCGAACCCAGCCACCACCAGCTCACCGGGGGGATCCTGATCATGGTCGAAAGCAGCGACAACAAGTGCTGCCTGTTCGTGGACGAGATCCTCGGCCAGCAGCAGATCGTGATCAAGGGACTGCCGGACTACCTGAGGCACGTCAAGGGGGTCTCCGGCTGCGCCATCTTAGGGGACGGCGAGATCAGCATGATCCTGGACATAGCTGACATGGTCAGCTCCGTTGATGATATAGCCAATCGAATAATGGCCAGTTAAAGAAGGGGTGAAACAATTGAGCGATAAGAACAAGTTGGAGGCCGACCTCATGGAGGATGAGGAGGAGGATGGCGAGGACACCCAGGAGGACAAGTTTCTCACCTTTATCATCAGCAAGGAGGATTTCGGCATCGAAATCCGGTACGTGACGGAGATCATCGGCATCCAGGGCATCACCGAGGTCCCTGACATGCCATCCTACGTCAAGGGCGTGATCAACCTGAGGGGCAAGGTGA
>JBEKKU010000036.1:0-17232 GCA_050010575.1 Thermacetogeniaceae bacterium
TTATTGCAACCCCAGGGCCTCTGAAATAATCTTCATGGCTTCGGGCGATTGCCTAAGATTCGTCGCATTCAAGGTAACCTGCATGCCTCGCTCGATCTTTCCGTGGTGTTGATAAATCTGACAGCCAGCCTGCCCGAGGATACCAGGCCAGATGCAGCCTCCCCAGGTGGGCCTCTTGTGGGGTCTCCTGCTCTTGGGGGAGATCCCTGTAGCCTGATCGCTCTGCTCTGACGCTCATAAACTCACCTTCAATCGCTCACTGATCGGCGCCGTCAACCCCATTACGTGTCTCTCAGCGGACGGTGCAGGTCCGGCTCCGAGCGCCGGCGCTGGTTGCTGTTCTGGAGAGGTAGTTTTTCTATATCCTGGTGCTCGCTGCGCTGCATGGTTTTCTTGTCCATCACATCCAACTCCAGCGCCAACCTTTCCCAAAGTTTCAATTGGATTCACTCCTTGGAGTTCATTGCGCTTCCAAAAAGCCTTTGAATAAAGCAATTGGCAAGCCAAACCCCGTTCTGGCTCTGGCGCATTGGTGATACTTTCAAATTCAGCCGGCGAAAGATTATAGCTGCGCTGCCAGCGTACAGGCATCCTACTCCTGGTGATCCTTAAATTGTCTCGCCCCTGATAAACGGAGTATTTCCATGACTTAAACTCTGCTTCAAAAAATGTCTTCCCCATTCGGCTCACATCCCTTCATCATCTTCTCGAACTGCTCCAGGCCCATACTCTGAACCATAGAGCTAACAACATTCGGGTCGCCGGCGCCTTTCATCTGGAAGTCCCAGAGTGGGAGCCACTTGGTGAACAGATCTTTGAGCTTGCGGGTCTCTATCTCGGTGTCAGCTTCGAAATGGACTGTTGGCGTCCCATCCTCAATGGTAATCAAAATGTGTCCCACGCTCAGTCATCCTCCTTTCCTCTCTTTCCTATGGCGATCCTCATTTCACTGATGGCGTTGCAGACCACCACGTTGATTTGAGGAATCGAATACCCCACTGCCTCTAAGACTTCTTGGGCATCAGCGATTCGATCCGTATCGAGTGATAGGGTTGGCGTGATTACCCCGTCTGCCGCTGGAATCGGCCTGATTGAAAATCCCAAGTTAAGAATTGCCCGGGCCTCTCTTAGGGCTTGCTGTCGTCTTTCCATCGGGTTGCCGCTCCCCTTTCGGCAAAGACCTTGACCGCCTGTAGGTTGGCCTGTCGCCATTGTGCTAGGGCCACCTTAAAAGCATCTAAGGCGCCGGTACCTGCTTCTACAGCGAGCCATGCACTGTTTCCGGCGGCTTCAGCCCGATCAATCTCCTGCGCCAGCTCGGGACGGTGCTGTTCGATATAATGCCGGGTACCTGGCTGCCAGGACTGGGCCAGTTCGTCAGATACTTGACGGTGCAGTTTCGCCATCGTTAAGTAGGCAATAGCCTGCTGTTTATGGTTCCGTAGTTCATCCAGGAAAGGCTTGATGGTAACCGGGTCAGGGTGGCCCGCGCCGGTGTATTTAATTACCAGATCATCATGATCAACCGACAGTATGTAACCTTGATCGGTGAGCGCGGCTATTGCCTGCATCAAATACGCACCTCCAGAATATTAAGGTGATCATCATCCTGATTTTCGAGAGTTTCCCTAAGGATATTCTGTTGATCATCTTTGTTTTGTGGCTTCAATCCCTTGTCTTGCAAGGGTTTAGGTAAGGTGATCATGTTATTTTGTTGATCATCTTTCTCAATCCCTTGTCCTGCAAGGGTTTCAGGTAAGGTGATAAGGTGATCATTTGGGAAGTATATAGAGGTTTCGGGATCTTGATCAGAGTGATCACCTTTGTCGGGTAGTTTGTAAAACCATCGTCCATTCCGTCCAGGCTCCTTATAACTGTCAATGCCAAGTTCGCTTTTTGCTCGTCTTATAGTGACGATGCTCACGCCTGCATCTTCGGCCTTTTTAAGCACTTCATTTGTCGGCTGCGGACCATCTGCCAAGTTGTCCTTGAGAAAGTCCTTTGCCTCTTCGAGCTTCGAGCCTGTTTCGCTATATTTGTCCGCTTGCAGTACCTGTCCAGCGGTCAGTTCGGAGATACCTGTCCAGGAAAATTGGCCATCATTGCTGATTGCATAACCAACTGCCGGACCCAACGGTGCGAGGCTGTTTTTCGTCTGAATTACCGCACGGCTAGAAGGGTTTTGAGGGTCTTGACCAGCTAGCAGGACGCTCCTGGCCGCAGCGGCAAAATCAATACTGCCCAGCCCCCTGTATATCGCCCGATCCGCCTGACTCTTGCCCAAGTGACGGATCATGAGTACCGCGCACCCGTGTTTCTCTGCTAGTCGTGCCACTCCTGCTAGGACAGGTCTAACATCATTCGCCCGGTGCATGTCCACGTTACTGCCCAGGTATGCTTGCATGGGGTCGATGACCAGTAAGACAGGTTTATACTTGGTGAGAACCTGATCTAGCACGCTTAGATCCTGCATTGAAACTTGATGCTCAGTTGCTTCGCCCGTTTCTTGGTCACGCGTGAGAAATCCCTGGAGAACATATACATAGCTTGAGTCTGCGCCCATAGCATCCAGGCGTGGCTTCAATGTATCAGCAAGTCCATCCTCACCCGTCAGATAAACCACGTTTCGGGGGTCGCTCATCGCCCGCACCCCCTACCGTTTGTTATAGCCGCTGCAATTGCCAGAGCTACCCATGTCTTGCCAGCTTGCGGGTCGCCTTCCAGTAGAGTCAATTTACCCAAAGGGACGTACGGTTCCCAAAGCCAGGAAACTTCTTCAGATTGAACGTCAGACAGGCAGATCACCAGAAGATCAAACAATCCCTGCGGTTCCCACTCCGGAGTCTCAGCCACCAGCTGCAGCAGTTCCTCTTTCGTGCCACCGGCCGCCAGCCAGTCTGAGAAGTCACCCTTTTCGGGGAGCCCAGAGAGGTTAATAATTTTGATCGATTTTGCTATGCCGTAAAGCGACCTGGCTACTTGGTCAGCATGCCGGCGCCCTGGCTTATCATTGTCCGGGAAAATCACAACCTTGGCGCCAAGAAAATATTTGGTGAACTCATCCCGCCAGCCTTCAGCGCTGCCGCTTGTCGTGGCGGCCAGGTCTAACGCAGTCGCATTGTCGGCATCCTTCTCGCCCTCGAAATACATAATAGTCTTACCGTCTTTGTTGGCTTGGATGGTCTCAGGCAGTTTGTAGAGCACGGGGTCGATGCCTTCGAGGTTGTTGATCCAACCACCTTTTCCATCCGGCCGGCGCTGCGCGAAGCTTTTGGGTTCATAACGCACTTTCTGATGATGAAGATTGCTGGCCTCATCTCGGTAATCGTAAAGCTTAACGATCTTCCGGTTCATTGCCCGCACCCCCGCAGCGCCCGGAGTATGTCCGCGGCATTGCAGCCAGCGAAGCAATAGACCAGCGCCACGCCATTCTTCCCGGGGCTAATGTGCAGACTTCGCCGGCCATGAGCCTTGCCATCATCATGTGCCGGACAAAATGCCATAACACCGCCCCGGTGGTCAGGGATAGGGTCTCGTAGACGTGACACAATTTCTTGATAGCTGAATCCATTTCGAGTACAATGTGAGTAAGAAATCATATTCTCCAGCTTTTCCTTTCCGCCTCCGGGTCGCATCCGGCGGCAATTTTATTTATGAGCATAAAATCCCCTCATTTTTCTTTCGCTCGGTGTCGTCTCCCTGCGTCGGTTTCCCGCCGTGTGCCCTTCTCAGCCCCTCGGCCCGGCCCTCTTATCCTGAGGAAGTGGCTCCCTGGTATCGGGAGATGTATATTGCTTTGTCAAGAAAGCTAAGCTGCCCGGTCAAGTGACAGGGTTTTTGTTTTTATTGCTGGCCCGCAGCTTTTGCCAGAAACCGATCAACTTCAGTCACAGGAACCAACCACTTTTTACCCACGCGCAACGCTTTTACTTCGCCCGATTGAACCAATCCGTATGCAACCGTTTTTCCAACATTAAGTGTTTTTTGAAGTTGCGCCACCGTTATTGCCCGAGGCTCCATTGCTTCATCTCCTTTGCTTCGTTGTTGTACTTATTATCATGGTTTGCTATAATATCATCAAATGGTATAAGTCCCACATGCCTTATGTCACCGCCTTATTAGGGCGCGTATATTCTACTTCTGTCATGCTGAAAAAGGGGGGTTAAGGATGTTCTCTTTAACGATCCAGGCTAATAGGCAAGAAATAGAGGAGGTTTTTTCGATTGGTGATCCCCTGGAGCAAATGGGGACGCTGAAACTTTTGGGGGTTACGAATATCCTGCTACAATTGAATAGAAGTACCATTCAAGACATACGATCCGCCCTGCCTGATCTGGGAATAATGCCAAGGAAACGAGATATCCACTATCTTGTGCCAAAGGAATTGAACCTGTTGGCAGACCCCCTTGCAGTGTCATACACAGAAGAGGAAAAACAGTCGTTTGCTGAAAGAGAGGAGCAAAGGCTTGATTCTATCGCAGGTTATATGCTTAAGCCGTTGCAAGGCCTCCCCCTGGAGAAAGAGATCGATCTTCTGAGAAGCGCCATCGAGGTCTGGCTGGTGCCGGTAAAGCCAAAGAACTCTTGGGAAAAAAGAAAGACCCCTCTGGAGCGATTTCAGGCATGGGCCGATGGAGTCTCTATAGCAGAGCAGGAAATACTTTTAAACTATCCGGTATATCAGGCCGAAGATATCGCCAATTTTGCTCGACAGCAGCGAGGAGAACAGATTTTGCAATATGCCAAGCCGATCAATAACCCACAGTTGCATAAAGATTTCCTGCTGCATAAGGTCATGGAAACGCGGAGAGATCAGATTACGGTAAGATTCGGGCCAACTTCTATTTTAGAAGAGAAGATCTACAAACAAAGAAATAGCGGCAAGAGAAAACCAGGCTTTCATAGCCGCCCCATTCCTTCAGAGTTCTTCAGCGCTCTAGATAGTATCATACCCCTGGCCTGGGCAGAGATATATTACTGCATACGCCAGGAGTTTCACGCCAGCATATGCCCCATCTGCGGTAAGGCCTTTTCATTGATCAGACTCAACCCGGGGACGCAGCAAATATACTGTTCAGTAATATGTGGCAAGGAAGCAAGCAGGAGGCAGTTGGAAGAGAAGAGGCGCCTGGCCAGGCTCACCCCTGGAGACAGTCATTGACCACCATACTTTAGATCCGTTGACCATCAACACCCTAAAATGCTTGCAATACTTGACTTTTTGTTTATGATCTAAAAATGCCTCAAAAGCTGAACGATATCACAAATATATCACAAGGACATAAAATTATTGCCTGATACATGAAGGTAAGACATGGTACACACTAATCAATAAATCCAGCTACAGCAAGGACTATAGGGTATGTTATAATCTTTAAAAATACGCTAAAATACTACTTTCACTCACTCCAAATCCGTTGGTTGCGGGTTCAATCCCTGCCTCCCCTGCCAGAGAATATAATGAAGGCAAGGCTTCCAGAGTTCGGGAGGCCTTGCCGTTTTGTTTGTCTGAGCAAAAAGTTTACAAAAAGGTCACACGAGAATTTATAAATCATTTTTCTGCTCGATACAGTCGGTCGCTTCCTTAACCCGTCCCTGCCTCTCCCTGTTGATACTTTTCCTTAGCGCTAATTAGCTGGCGCACAACTTTCCTAGCATGCGTATGCTATCATGCGCTCAATTAGCCGATGTTCACGCATCAATGGGCCGATGGGTTTCATGATCTACCTCCATATTTCCCTTTTAAACGGTGCTTCCCTGGCGAAACGTCCATTCATATTACTCGGCTTATTTGCGTCCCGTTTTGGGGCTTTTTGAGCGGGCTATGTTAAAGCAACGCCCCCAATTCGTCCACTGTCATGCCGGCCTGGTCAAGTACGCTTTTCAAAGTCTTGGGCTTTATGATTTCACCTGCATGTAGAGGGATTGTGACGAGATCGGCGCCTGGTTTATATAGATGATAGTGAGACCCGGTTATCCGTACGACATCAAACCCTGCTCGTCTCAAAGCTGCAAGCAATTCCTTTCCTGTCAACCTCGCCAACCTGTTCATGAGACATTTACCTGTACTTCAGCGAAATGGACATCTCCCTCAGGAACCGGCTTACCAATGAGTTTCAGGGCTTCGATATGGCCCTCTATCGCTTCTTGAGCACGCTCCAACGATTCTTTATACGTATCTCCTTGGGTAATGCATCCCGGCAGAGCAGGGACTGTTACCGTATATCCGCCGCCGTCCTCATTCCATTCCAGAATCACCTTAAACCATTTTTGCATGGTTATTTTCATCTCCTTCCCCTGGCACATAGACCAGCAGATCTCCGGGTTGGCAGTCCAGTGTTTTGCAGAGGCGATCAACAATCTCCAGGGAGACATATTCAGTTGTGTTTAGCTTGGCCATGGTCGCGCCAGAGATTCCTGCCATCTCCATAATCTGATTCTTTTTAAGCCCTCGATCAATTAATAGCTTTTGAAAAGGTTTATAGCTTATCATTGTTATCCTCCCTTATGGCTAATCTATCTATGATAATACAAAATTATGTGGTAGCTGTCAAAATTAATTTTAAGAAAGCATTGCTATTATATTATGATATGCTATAAATATATTTGATAAGACAAAGTTAAATAGGCAATGTCTAAAGTAGTCGATTATGATGATTAAGAAATCCATCAAGCAAACCCGGGTTTCACCCGCCCAGGCCACCCCGGAGCCCTGCCTCGACTGCTTCAATACCGGACATGGCCACCTACAACTTCTGCATGTTCTGCCGGTACCCGAAACTCATCCCCAAACCGGCGATCGAGCCCCGGGGGATCGGCTGCACCCGTTGCATCAACTTCAACTACGAGCGTGGCTGACAGAGGCAAAAGTAAAACCCCAGACCGAGGTCCGGGGATTAAAAAGGAGAATATAGAGGGGGCTTCAATTAATGTAACACCACAACCTTAAGCAAAGCTGAAAACAAGGTTAAGATTACATAAAAAAAGACTTTGCACTTCAATTTGAAAGGACATGCCATAATTAAGCCCCGGTGACCCGGGGCTTAATTATTGATTATTGACTAATTGATTCCGAGAATCAGCAGAATCAGGATCAGGAAGAGGGTGAAAGCAAACATTGGGAACCATGGTCCGATCCCAGTTCCCACTCCAGTACCAGCGCCCATTCTAATTCCTCCCATCGTAAAATTGATAAGTTCACCTCAGAAGGTTACTACATAAATATGATAATTTAACCAGATTGGTTACTTGTATTAGAAAAGAAAACCCGAAGCAGATGGTCTTGGCAAAATCAGATTACCAGAAATATGCATTGCTGCCGTCAGTTCAAACATCCGACCGGCTTGTCAAGAACATATGTTTGTAATATAATATACCAAACATCTGTTTGGTGGTGGCAGGACATGGAGCGGGCGATTCTGCTGGCGGATATGAACTCCTTTTTTGCAAGTGTGCACCAGGCTCTGGACCCGAAGCTACGGGGAAAACCCGTAGTGGTGATCGGGGACCCGGAGCAGCGGCGCGGGATCGTTCTATCTGCAAGCTACGAGGCTAAAAGAATGGGTGTCAAGACCGGCATGATCCTGAGAGATGCCCGGCAGCTCTGCCCCCGCGGCTTTTTCATCAAATCCCAGTACCACCTCTACGTCAGCTTCTCCAGCCGGTTTTTGCGCATTATGCGGGATTTCACCCCGCTGGTGGAGCCCTTCTCCATTGACGAGGCCTTCCTGGACGTCACCGGCAGCCAGAAGCTCTTCGGTTCCCCGGTGGCCATCGCCCGGCAGTTGAAGCAGCGCATTCGCCAGGAAATCGGTCTGAGCTGCAGTGTGGGGGTGGCGCCCAACAAGCTGTTGGCCAAGATGGGCGCCGATCTGCAAAAGCCCGACGGGTTGACGGTGATCCGGCGCCAGGATGTTCCCTCCATCCTCTGGCCGTTGCCGGTCCGGGAATTGTTCGGGATTGGCCCCCGGTACGAACAGCACCTGCGCAGACTGAATATTTTCACCATCGGAGACCTGGCCCGGTATCCGGTGAAGATCCTGAAACGCAAGTTCGGAGTAAGCGGGGAGATCCTGTGGCTTAGCGCCAACGGTACTGATTCCAGCCCGGTTGAGCCGGGGAGCCTGGACCGGGTCAAGAGCATGGGCCACCAGATCACCCTGCCCCGGGACTGCAAGGGAGACCATCTCAAGGCAGTGATTTTAGAGCTGGCCGACCTGGTGGCCTATCGTGTCCGCAGTGAGGGCTACATAGGCAAGACTGCCGTTCTGTGCCTGAAGGACCCGGCTTTCTTCTGGCTGTCCCGGATGCAGACCCTTCCGGAATACACCAATCTGGGCTCAGAGATCGCCAAGGCCTCCCTGAACCTTCTGGCAGAGCATTGGTTCCCCAACTGGCCGGTACGGATGGTGGGAGTGACCTTGACCAATCTCGTCCCCCACCGGATCGAACAGCCGGCCCTGTTCGGAGACAGGGAAAAATCGAGCAGGATAGAACAGGCCTGCGACCTGGTGCGTAACCGGTTTGGCAGGAAAACTGTTTTTCGGGCGTCTTCCCTGATCGAAGGGGGGTTGGAGCATGCGCGGTAACAAGCTCTGGGAGGGCCACCGGATCGTACTGCCGGAGATGCGTGAGAAAGCAGTGCACCGGTGCCGGGAGTGCCGGTTTCTGGTAGCGATCGTGGGACAGGAGGAGACTCGCTCCGGATGCGTTGCCGGCATCGCCGGCTTTGGCGAACTGCAGCGGCGGGTGCCGGAGCAGATCCCGCTGCGGGAACTGCTGCATCTGGCCGGTAGGAACGGCCTGCAGGATGTTTTAACCAGGGGAAACCCGGATACCCAGGCCTGTGGACGGTTTCAGCCACGCCTAAAAAAGAGCGTCAAAAAGCCGTAGCCCTTGTTCTGCTACGGCTGCTCTGCTGTTGAGGAGGAAGCCCTGCTTATTTCTCTCTTTCCTTTTCCAATTCTGCCTTACGTTTTTCGATGATCTCCTCGGCCAACCTAGTGGGCACTTCATCATACTGGGCAAACTCCATCTTAAAATAGCCGCGCCCCTGGGTGATCGATTTCAGAACGATGGCGTAGTCCGCCAGTTCAGACAGCGGCGCCGTCGCTCTGATTACCTGGACGCCGCCCTCCCGGGATTCCATCCCCAGAATCCGGCCGCGCCTGCTGTTGAAGTCTCCCATGATGTCACCCATAAACTGCTCCGGAACCGTCACCTCAACGTTCATCACCGGCTCTAGCAGGGCCGGGCTCGCCTTCTCCATGCCGTTCCGGAAGCTTAGGACGGCCGCCAGCTTGAAGGCCAGTTCTGAGGAGTCCACCGGGTGGAAGGAGCCGTCATACAGGGTTACCTTGATCCCGGTAACCGGATAGCCTGCCAGCACCCCTTCGCTCAAGGCCTCCCGGACGCCTTTCTCTACTGCCGGGTAGTACTGCCTGGGCACGGCCCCACCAAAGACTTTCTCTGCAAATTCAAATTCACCATCAGGGAGGGGTTCCAGGGTCATCCAGACGTGGCCGTACTGGCCGCGGCCGCCGGTCTGCTTCTTGTGCTTGCCTTCCGACTGCACCGTGGACCTAATGGTCTCACGGTAAGGAACTTTCGGTTTCTTCGAGGTTACCTCCACGCCAAATTTCTGTTGGAGACGCTCGAGCACGATCTCCAGGTGGGTGTCCCCTATCCCGGTGAGAATCGTCTCCTTGGTCTCTGGGTTCTTGGAGAGCCTGATAGTCGGGTCGGCCTCCACCAGTTTGGCCATGGCGCTGCCGAGTTTATCCTCGTCCCCCTTGCTCTTGGGTTCAATGGCAAAAGACAGGGTAGGCTTGGGAAAATCGATACCGGGCAAGATGACCGGCTTGTCCTTGCGGCACAAGGTATCGCCGGTAGCAGCCTCCTGGAGTTTACCCACCGTAGCCAGATCCCCGGGCCTGACTTCAGTAACGTTGTCCTGCTGCTTGCCGCGCATGACGAACAGTTGCCCGACCTTTTCTTCCCTTTCCTTGTTGGCGTCGTATACCAGGCTGTCTGATTTCAGAATGCCCCCAAAGACCCGGAAAAAGCTCAGCTTGCCCACGTACGGGTCCGCCGTAGTCTTGTAAACCAGTGCCGCTAACGGTTCCTGCTGCAGGTTCACCCCTTCTTCAGCCAGATCGGCCGGCGATGGCACCACCTTGATGATGAAGTCAAGCAGGTGCCTGATGCCGATATTGTTCAGAGATGACCCGCAGAGCACGGGAACCACGGTCTGGGACTGAAAACCTTTTTTTAATCCGGCAAAGATCTCCTCGCCGGTCAGGGTTTGACCGTCCAGGTAGCGCATCAGCAGTTCGTCGTCACCCTCGGCCGCCGCCTCCATCAGGCTCTGTTGCGCCTCTTGAGCCGCACCGGCAAGATCCCCGGGTATCTCCTGTTCCTGGTACGATCCGTCCTTGGGGTTGTATTTGTAGGCCTTCATCGCTAACAGATCAACAACGCCGGAGAACTGCGCCTCTGAACCGATCGGCAGTTCAATGGGCACGGCGTTGCACTTCAAGATATCTTTAATCTGCTGAATTACCCGGTCAAAGTTGGCGTTTTCCCGGTCCATTTTATTGATAAAGATCATTTTTGGCAGCTTCGCCCGATTGGCTTCCTGCCACCCGATCTCCGTCTGCACCTGTACGCCGGCGACGGCTTCAATAACTGTCATCACAGCGTCTACCACTCGTAAAGCACCCTTGACCTCGCTGAAAAAATCAGCGTATCCTGGAGTGTCCAGGATATTTATCTTATACTCCTTCCATTCGCAAGGAGCTGTAGTTGTGCTGACTGATATCTTTCTCTTGATCTCCTCTGGGAGGTAGTCAGTAGTGGCATTGCCCTCATCCACCCGGCCCAGGCGGGTGGTATGGCCGGCGTTGAACAGCATCGCCTCTACCAGTGACGTCTTTCCTGCGCCTCCATGTCCGATAATGGCCAGGTTGCGCAAGTGGTCTGTTTCATAGACTTTCAAAGCAGCTTTCCCTCCTCCTGAATTGTCCATAACGCGGAAAACACGCCACACAGGACGATTTATTGCAAAAAGCCGGAATTACACTGCATAATTATATTATAAATTACCAATGAAGTCAAAAACAACTGCTATCCGCCTCAAGGCGTTGATGGTTCTGCACAGATTATGGAAACATTCCCCCGATCTGATCTTATCTTTCATATTCGCAACATGACAGGACTTAACATTCATAACATCAGAACCGTCCCCATGTTATGATCTTCCTGTATGAAAAACTGCCGGCGGCCGCAAACTAGATACAGGTGCGCAAAGGGAGGTTCCTATGGGGCGCAAAAACGGTGGCTTGATGTCTGAAGCGCTCAAGTACGAACTGGCTAGGGAGATGGGAGTGCTCGATACGGTGCAACGAGAGGGCTGGGGAAACGTACCCTCCCGTCAGTGTGGTTCACTGGTAAGCCTCGCCATTAACAGAGCCGAACGCAGTCTCCAGACAGAGAACCGGTAACGCACATTAAACCGGCGCACCAAACCGGGGGAGGTAATCCCCCGGTTTTCCTTGTCGCCATGCCCTTCAAATCCGGGGTTAACATTCCTTTTTTACCTGGTAGAGCTTGTGTTCATCCTCTTTCAGGTATAAAGCGCCCACCGGGCAGATCTTGACGCAGGCCTCGCACTGGGTGCATATGGAGTCTGCCAGGAGCCCATCTTCAAAGGTGGCCACTTTCCTGTCAATCCCTCTTCTGATAAAGCCGATCGCCCCTACTTTAACCTGTTCCTGATCAGCCCAGATACAGCGCCCGCAGAGCACGCACTTGCTGGAGTCATAGCAAAAAGCGCTGGGGCTCTCATCGATCTGCACTTCCTTGACGAGCGAGCGCAACCGGTTGAGCTTCAGCTTCAGGCCGCGTTCCTTGGCAATCTTCTGCAGCTCGCAGCACTTATTCTTGGCGCACTTGGCACAGTGCAGGCGATGATTGGACAATAACAGCTCGAATCCGGTCCTTACCAGGCGATCGACCCTGGGGGTGCGCGTCCTGACAACCATCCCCTCGCTCACCATCTGGGTACAGGAAGTGACCGGGTTGGGCAGGCCCTCGATCTCCACGAAACAGAGACGGCAACTGGCTATTGTACGTCCTGCCTTCCGGAGATCGCACAGGTGCGGGATATAGATCCCGTTATCCAAAGCCGCCCACAGCAGCCTCTCCCCTTTTTTGGCCTCCACCTGCTTATCGTCAATGGTCAGGGTTATTGGCTTGCTCAACCTCGCTCCCCCTCTCCTCTGCCGGTTCTTCAGGCACCGGTGGCGACAGCTTCACCACCGCCTTATACTGCGGTGGACAGGCGACCATGCAACTGTTGCACTTGACGCACTTGTCCGGATAGATCCCTTTCAGCATATCCGGGCGGGTGTAGATCGCTTCCACCGGGCAGCTGCCGATACAGACATTACAGAGTTTACTGCATAGCTCAGGTTCTATGTGGTAGCTGATCAGGCTCTTGCACATCAAGGCCGGACAGCGCCCCTCCCGGATGTGCGCCTCATATTCAGTCCGGAAGTAGCGAATGGTGGTCAGCACCGGGTTAGGGGATGTCTTGCCCAAGCCACAGAGTGATCCTATCTTGATGTCCTCGGCCAGGTCCCGGAGCAGTTCAATATCCTGTTCCCGGCCCCGTCCCTCGGTGATCTCTGTCAGAATATCGAGCATCTGCTTCGTTCCCAGGCGGCAGAAGGTACACTTGCCGCAGGATTCCTTTTGGGTGAAGTCCAGGAAGAAGCGGGCGATCTCCACCATGCAGTCCCCTTCGTCAAGCACCACCATACCGCCCGAACCCATCATTGCCCCGGCCTGTTGCAGTGAATCAAAATCGATCGTCAGGTCAAGGGATGATTCCGGCAGGCAACCGCCGGAGGGGCCCCCGATCTGCACCGCCTTGAACTTCTTCTCGTCCTTGATGCCATTACCCACATCATAGATCAGATTGCGCAAGGTAGTGCCCATGGGCACCTCTGCCAGGCCGGTGCTGACCACCTTGCCGGCCAGCGCAAACACTGCGGTTCCCGGGCTGTTGGGCGTACCGATACTCTTGAACCAGGAGGCCCCGTTTCTGATAATATGGGGTATGTAGGACAGGGTTTTGACGTTGTTGATGACGGTTGGCTTGCCGTGCAGCCCTGCAGTAGCCGGGTAAGGCGGACGGTGATTGGGAATGCCCGCATGCCCCTCGATCGAGGTGATCAGGGCAGTCTCTTCACCACATACAAAAGCGCCCGACCCCTGGAAAAGCCTGATCTCCAAATTGAATCCACTGCCCAGAATGTTCTGTCCAAGCAACCTCCTGACTGTTGACTGTTCCAGAGCAGTTTTCAGCCGTTTGATAGCCAGCGGATATTCGGCCCGGACATAGACATAACACTGCTCCGCTCCCACCGCATAGGCGGCAATGGCCAGGCCCTCCAACAACTGATGCGGATTGGATTCCAACAGCGCCCGGTCCATAAAAGCCCCGGGATCGCCCTCATCGGCATTGCAGATCACATATTTGGGGGAGCCGGGAGCATTTTTGCAGGTCTCCCACTTGATACCGGTAGGAAATCCAGCACCGCCCCGTCCCCGCAGCTTGGATGACTTGATCTCTTCAATTATCCAAGCGGGATCACCAGACAGGGCTTTAGCCAGGGCGCCGTAACCATCCCTTACCAGGTAATGATCGATATCCTCGGGATCGATCACGCCGCAATCGGCCAGGAGGACCCTCTTTTCGTAAATCCCCCGCGGGTAGTCGGCAAAGGTCGGAAAGAAGTCATTGGGCTCCAACGCCGCCATGGCAAACTCGTAACAGGGATCGTCGTTGACCAGATAATCGTTGACCAGGCGGCGCGCCTTGCCCTCATCAAGCGAACCGTAACAGAGCGGCGGGAAACCCGTTTTAAAGATAACTGCCAGCGGCTCTACATAGCAATGCCCCATACACCCGGTCTCTCGCAAAACAACATCCAACTGCTGTTTGGCGATCTCATCCTGAAAGGCAGCGAGCACGCTCAGGGCTCCCGCCGCCCGGCCACAGGTAGCGGTCCCTAGCAGAATCACCGGTTTCTCCTTCAGGATCTCGGTATTTTGCTGAGCTTCTGCCCTCAAGAGCTGGTATGCCTGTTCGACTGCCGGACTGGCGCTATTCATGGCTCCCGCCCTTCTTCCTGTTTTTCTTGCCTCTCTTCTTGCTGCTTTTCTATGTCAAATGTCAATAGAATACCGTCCACCCGAATCGGGGATACCCTAGCCTCCACCTTGTCATCGACAACCACTACGGGCGCCAGTGCACAGCAACCGACGCAGGCAACCCGTTCCAGGCTGTATTCCCGGTCCGGGGTGGTTTCCCCCTCCAGAATGGATAAACGCCGTTCGAAGCATTCCAGGATGATGTGCCCTCCCATCATGTGACAGGCCGTGCCCATGCATACCTTGATCTGGTGTTTACCTGGCGGATTGAGGCGGAACTGGTTATAGAAAGTACCCACCCCGAAAACCTCTACTGCAGGCAGTTGCAGTGCTTCGGCAACCTGCCGCATGGCCAAGCTGGGCAGATAACCCAAATTGTCCTGAACTCCCTGGAGAATCGGAATTAGGCTTGCACGCTCGATTCCCAGGCCCTGTAGCACAGTCCCGACCGCGGCGCGGATCAACTCCTTCTCATCCTCACTCGGATCCATCGCTCACCATCCCTCCCCTCTTAAAGCCCGTAGAACCTTAAAACATCCTTATATCAGCAGACATTTAAAAGAATCTAGTAAAATCTTCGTCATTTCGTCTCTCTTTCCTGCTTAACGGGGGCAGCCGTATTGTTACTTCGTAAGAATTCCTGTACAGCGATCAGATTTTCCTTATTCTTTGCCAGCATCTGGAGAGTTTTAGAAACGTAGTCCTCTTGATAGTGGTCTGCATCCAGTAAAAACAGGGCCCGCGCCCAATCCAGGCCGGATTCAGCGCCCGGAATCGGATGATGTCCGGCATCCCGGGCCCTGGCGACCGCTAGGGCCATCTCTTCCCGCAGTTCATCCAAAACCCCGGGTATTTTTATCTTGATGATCGAGGCCTCCTGTTCGATGCCGGGAAAATTCAGGTATAAAAAGATGCAGCGCCTGCGTAGAGCTTCTGATAGCTCTCTCTCCCCATTACTGGTGATGATCACGACAGGCTTTTGTTCGGCCTTAATCGTACCGATCTCCGGCACCGAAACCTGAAAGTCAGACAGCACTTCCAGCAGAAACGCTTCAAAATCCGGGTCTGACCGGTCAATTTCATCGATCAGCAGCACCACCGGTTCCGTTGCGGTAATGGCTTGTAGCAGCGGGCGTTGTAGGATATTGGACAAGGTAAACAACTCATTCTCCAGAATAGCCGCGTGAGCAGCCAGGTGAATCTTGACTAGCTGCCGTTGCAGGTTCCAGTCATAGAGCGCCTTGCTCTCATCCAAACCCTCATGGCACTGCAGTCTGATCAGCCTGGCTGCCAGGATCTTGCTCAATACCTTGGCCAGATCGGTCTTCCCCACACCTGGCGGTCCGCAGACCAGCAGCGGTTTTTCCAGCCGCAATGCCAAATAGAGGACGTTCAAGTCCTCTTCAGCGATCACGAACCCGGCGGCTTCAAAACTCTGGCGCAGCTTTTCCATCTCTACCTGCATAACCGTCAGCCCCTAGCAGAGGATTACTTCTTTGGTGCAGTGACAAAGTGTAATATCCCGAAGCAGACAGCAAAAAGCAGAATGAATGCAAAAACAGAAACGACAAAGGCTGTCCTGATAAAGGCATCCACTATGGAAACAGCAAAACTCAAAGAGAAGGGCAGGATCAGATCGCGCCACTTAAATATCCCTTGGCGCAATTTTGAGAAATTTAAAACCAGGAAAAGAACCAGGGTCAGGGTCAGAATCTTATATAGAAATATCTACGGTTCCCCCTCAAAGTCCAAGGGCATCTCCTTGAGCAGTTTCAGGACCCGGTAGTTGGTGAGATCCACGTGGATGGGAGTGATGGAGATCATATTTTTTCTGATCGCTGCTACATCTGTCTCCACCTCGTCCTCCAGGTCCACGCTTTCCCCTCCCAACCAGTAATACTTGCGACCCCGGGGATCGGTCCTGACCTCGAAAGAGTTGAGATATTTTCTCGACCCCAGTCTGGTAATCTCCACGCCCCGGATTTCCACAGCTGGCAGCGAGGGAACGTTGATATTGAGCAGCGTGTCTGTGCAGATATGGGATTGCAGCACCTTGGGAATCAGGTTTTTGGTAAAGACCGCGGCATACCGGTAGTCTGGATGATCATACTCGGTCACCGATACGGCGAGTGCCGGAAAACCTAAAATGATCCCCTCGAGGGCGCCGGACACAGTTCCTGAATAGAGCACATCGATTGCCAGGTTAGGCCCCCGGTTGATGCCGGCAATAACTAGGTCGGGCTTTTCTTCCAGTAAACAGTTCACCGCCAGTTTGACGCAGTCAGCCGGGGTGCCGTCGACTGACCAGGCCCGTCCCTCGAACATGCTCAGGTGTTCCGCCCGCAGCGGCCTGTCTACGGTGATGCTATGGCCGGTGGCGCTCCTTTCGCGATCCGGCGCCACCACGGTTACTTCAGCGATCTCGCTCAGTACAGACCATAGTGCGGCGAGTCCCGCTGCATGAATACTGTCATCATTGGTCAGCAAGAGTTTCAAGGGAACACCTCTCTCCTGCAAATGTACATTAGCAGCCTGAACTGGTATTATGCAAAAAAAGCGCCTGAAAAAGGCGCTTTTTCATATCTCCATGTCCGGCTAATCAATCCCGTTTTCCCCTGATCAGGGAGAACGCCTCAGCCCTGGTGGCCTCGTTGCTCTTGAAAACACCGCGCACTGCCGATGTCAAGGTCTTAGAACCGGCTTTCTTGATGCCGCGCATGGTCATACACATATGCTCCGCCTCAATCACCACGATCACTCCCAAAGGGTCAAGGGCATCCATGATCGAATCGGCGATCTGCGAGGTCATCCGCTCCTGAAGCTGGGGTCTCTTGGCAAACCCTTCAACCACCCGGGCCAGCTTGCTGAGGCCGGTGATCTTGCCCTGGCGCGGAATATAGGCGACGTGAGCAATTCCATAAAAGGGCAAAAAATGATGCTCGCAGATGGAGTAGACAGGTATGTCCTTCACCAACACCATTTCATCATGATTCTCGGTGAAGGTAACGTTTAATT
>JBEKKU010000037.1:0-16981 GCA_050010575.1 Thermacetogeniaceae bacterium
CGGGGCAGTACCGGTTGCTCCATTTGACCAGGCGGCCGCGGGGGCGTCAGTTGCCCAGGGTCACCATCGTCGATCTGAAAACTGAGCGCCAGGCGCAATTCAGCCTGTTGAGCCAGTCCCTGTCCGGGAAGATCGCCCAGCGCTTGCAGCGTCAAGAACAGGTGATCCTGCTCTTGAACCGGCGGGGCTACTCACCGATCGTCTTCTGTCCATTGTGCGGGCACGTGCTGAAGTGTGAGCGCTGCTCGGTTTCCCTGGTCTATCACCGTCATGCCGGTGACCTGCGCTGTCATTACTGCAACTTCAGGCGTTTCCTGCCGGCATCCTGCCCTGGGTGTGGGGCGGGCAAATCCCTGCGTTTTTTGGGAACAGGAATCCAACGGGTGGAGCACTTGCTGAAGCGCCTGTATCCCGAAGCCAGGATCCAACGTCTCGATTTTGATACCACCCGCAGGAAAGGGGATTTTGACCGGATCTTGGCCGGCTTTGGCGGGGGGCAGATCGATATCCTGCTCGGGACGCAAATGGTGGCGAAGGGTCACGATTTTCCAGGGGTGACCCTGGTCGGGGTGCTCAACGCCGACCTGGCCCTGGGCCTGCCCGATTTCCGCTCTACTGAGCGCACCTATCAGCTGTTGGCCCAGGTGGCGGGGCGAGCCGGTCGTGGACGAGTGCCTGGTGAAGTGGTAGTACAGACCTATTGGCCAGACCACTACAGTATTCGGGCCGCCTGTTCCGGCAGCTATGCCTCATTCTACCAGGAGGAGATCAAGAACCGCGCCTTTGCAGGCTACCCCCCCTTTGGGGAACTGATCCGGGTCCGGGTCTCGGGGACGAAGGAACAGCAGGTGATCGACCGGGCCACCGAACTTGCCGAGGACCTGACCAGCCTGCTGACCGGTCAGGGGGTACAGTTGCTGGGCCCAGCCCCGGCGCCGGTCCTGCGTTTGAAGGAACAGTTCCGGTGGCAGTTGATGCTCAAAGGAGAATTCAATACATTAAGAGATCAGATCCGCGACTGTATCCATCGCTATCAAAAAAATACAAGTGTTATAATTAGCATTGAAGTTGATCCTTATGGATTCTAATCTGTCCTGGCTAAGGAGTGGAATGCAGTGGCTGTCTATCGGATTGTAGAGCTGGGAGACCCCGTGCTGCGCGAGAAGGCGCGGCCAGTGCCGGAGATCAACAGCAGTATTTTAAAGCTGCTCGACAATATGGCGGACACTATGTATGCGGCCAAGGGTGTGGGGCTGGCCGCCCCTCAGATCGGTGTATCCAAGCGGGCGATCGTGGTGGATTGCGGAGAGGGGCTGTTGGAAGTGATCAATCCGGAGGCCGTCTCCTTGAAAGGGGAGGACATTGGCACCGAGGGGTGCCTGAGTGTCCCCGGGGTGGTCGGCGAGGTCAAGAGAGCGGCCCGGGTGGTATTCAAGGGCCTGAACCGCCAGGGCGAAGTGATCCGGATCACGGCCAGTGGCCAGGCTGCCCGGGCCCTACAGCATGAGACCGACCACCTGGATGGCATCCTGTTCATCGACAAGGCCAGCAAACTGATCGACAGCGATTCTCAAGCGGAGGCAGATAGCTAACTTGAAAATTCTTTTTCTCGGCAGCAGCGATTTTGCCATACCGGCACTGGACCTGTTGATCCATAGCAGGTGGCAGCTGCTGGGGGTGGTCACCCAACCGGATCGGCCCAAGGGGCGGGGACGCAAGCTCGGCCCCACGCCGGTCAAGCAGTTTGCCCAGGAGCAGAGCCTGGCGGTTTATCAACCGTCATCGGGAGCCGGGCTGGCCGATCTACTGGCCTCCGAAAGGCTCGCTCCTGAGGTGATCGTGGTGGTGGCCTTCGGACAGCTGCTGCCACCTGCCGTATTAGACCTGCCGCTGCTGGGCTGCATCAATATCCATCCCTCTCTGCTGCCAGCATACCGGGGTCCCGCTCCGCTGCAGCGGACGATCATCAACGGCGAGACCAGGACCGGCGTCACCACCATGTACCTGAACCCGGAGATGGATGCGGGCGATCTGATCCTGCAAGAGGCGGTGGCAATTGGTCCGACCACGACCACGGGGGAACTGTCTGCACAGTTGGCCAGGCTGGGCGCGGAACTGCTGCATAAAACCTTATGCCTGATCGAACAGGGCCGGGCGCCGCGCCAGGCCCAGGATCACGCCCGGGCCACCTACGCTCCGCCCCTGCTGCCAGGCGAGGAAAGAATCGACTGGAACCAGGATGCTATGACCCTGTCCAACCTGATCAGGGGTATGAATCCCCAGCCGGGAGCGCATACTCTGCTTAACGGCAAGGGATTGAAAATCTGGCGCAGCCTGCCTGAAAACAACCCTGCCGGAGGCCTACCCGGATCTGTCAGCGATGTGAACCCCCGGTCCGGCTTCTCAGTACAAACCGGGGGCGGACAGCTCCTGATCGAGGAGGTTCAGCCTGCTGGACGTTCCCGCATGAGCGGGGCGGAGTTTGTGCGGGGATACAGGATCCGTCCTGGTCTGCTGCTGGGGGGTTGACCGGCTGCCATGCATATCAGGAAGCGACTGTTTATCAGCCTGTTGGGCCTGGCGGTGGCTTTCATACTCCTGCTGGTACTCTTCATCGCCTACCTGGCTTTCAACTGGAATCTTCCGCTGCACCGCCTGATATTGCTAGCGCTGGCCGTGTTGGTGGTCTTCCTGATGGGGATTGTTACCTTTGGCATCATCGGCATTATCTTGACTATCTGGAGCGCCAGGGCGATCCCCTCTTTTCAGCATCTGATCAGGGCAACGCTGCATCTGATGTTTCCGTTGGTAACGCTGCTGGGCCGGGCCCTGGGCATCAGCCAGGAGCAGATCAGGAGTTCCTTCATCGAAGTCAACAACCAGATGATCCGGGCGCGCAGGGAACAGGTGCCCAGCAACCAGATCCTGATCCTGGCGCCCCATTGTTTGCAGAATTCGGAGTGTCCCCACAAGATCACCCTGCATCCGGATAACTGCCAACGGTGCGGCAAGTGCCAGGTGACTGACCTGATCTCCCTACAGGAGCAGTGCGGGATCAATCTGGCCTTCGCCACCGGCGGTACTCTGGCCCGCCGTTATGTCCAGGTATACCGGCCGCGGGCGATCATCGCCATCGCCTGTGACCGGGATCTGGCCAGCGGCATCCAGGATGCCAGCCCGCTACCGGTGCTGGGGGTCCTCAACGAGCGGCCCTGCGGGCCCTGTGTCAACACCCGGGTCAATCTGGCAGATGTAGAGGCGGCAATACATTTTTTTGCCGAGAATTTCAGGGGTGAGGTCTTATAGCAGAAGAACGGGTGTCGATCAGGTCGCATGGCCTGCACACGGCGCGGACAGAGGCGCTGCGGGTGCTGCTTGCCGTTGACCGGGACGGGGCTTATGCCAACCTGGCCCTCCAGGCGTCAGCGGCCGATCACCCTCTGGGGCCTAAGGATGCAGCGCTGTTGACGGAACTTGTCTATGGCACACTGCGCTGGCAAAACACCCTGGACTGGGTAATCGACCATTATAGCAAGACTCCGGTAGCCAGGATGAACCAGATCGTACGCCTTATTGTACGGATGGGGGCGTACCAGTTGTTGTTCTTGGAGCGGGTACCCGCGGCAGCGGCCTGCAACGAGGCGGTCGAACTGGCCAAGGCCTGGAAGCTGGGCGGGTTGGCCGGTTTTGTCAACGGCCTGCTCCGCAATATCGCCCGCCGTCAGACCGCCATTGACTTTCCGGCCCTGGACGCGGGCCCGGTATTGCACATCAGTGTCAAATACTCACACCCGGCCTGGCTGGTGCGGCGCTGGCTGAAACGTTATGGGCCGGAGGAAACAATAGCCTTTTGCAGGGCGAATAATGAACCGCCGCCGGTGGTATTGCGCTGCAACACCCTGAGGATCGAACCGGAAGCATTGCTTCGGAGACTGGAAGATGAGGGCGTTGCCGCCGTCCCCAGCCCGTTGATTCCCGAGGGGCTCAGATTGGCGCAGCATGCCATGCTCAAAAACCTGCCCTCATTCCGATCAGGCTGTTTTACCGTGCAGGACGAGAGTTCCATGCTGGCATCGATAGTCCTGCAGCCGGAGGCCGGTTCCCTGGTGGTAGATGCCTGTGCCGGGCCTGGCGGCAAGACCACCCACCTGGCGCAGATCATGAAGAACAGCGGTAAACTGTTGGCCTTTGATGTGCATGAGCACCGCTTGCGATTGATTCGAGATGCCTGCAGGAGACTGGGCATCACCATTGTGTCAACCTGCTTGCAGGATGCCGCCGATCCTCCCCAGGAGCTCATGGGGCAGGTGGATTACCTGCTGGTGGATGCGCCATGTTCCGGATTAGGGGTGATCAGGCGCCGGCCCGATCTGCGGTGGAGGGTGCAGGAGCAGGACCTGCCTGCACACACCCGGCAGCAACAGCAAATTCTGGCCGGGGCCAGCAGGTGCCTCAAGCCCGGGGGAGTGATGCTCTACAGCACCTGCTCCAGCGAACCGGAGGAGAATGGGGAAGTGGTGGCTGCATTCCTGAACAGCCATGATCACTGGCAGGCCCAGGATATCACCACCCTGGTACCGCCGGCTTTACTGCGTTTTGCCGATGACTGCCTGATGGCGGAGCGGGGTTGTTTGCAATTGTTGCCGCATCGTCACGGCACTGACGGCTTTTTTCTGGCAGCTTTAAAGAAAACTACTGAAAGCAGGGGGTGAGACGGTGAGTTTGCAGGATCTGGAAATAATGTTGAAAAGGTATTGGGAAGGGATGTTCAGAAAGAGCGCGGGCTCTGTACAGCCAGTCGAGGTGGCCCGCGCTCTGGTCAGGGAAATGAGCGATAAGCGTAGGGTCAGCATATCGCGGGTCTATGCTCCTAATGTTTTCACCGTCTGCCTGGGAAGTGCCGACTTTGAACAGACCGCTCCACTGCAATCGGCCCTCGCCAGGGAACTGGAGGAGCATGTTCTGGTCCAGGCGGAGGAGAAGGGATTTACCCTGATCGGACAACCGTCAGTCACTTTCGAGGAGGACCAATCACTGGAACCCGGGGCCGTAAAGATCTTATCATCGTTTAACGCAGCCGCGGAGGGCGCGCCTAAGATCGGACCTGGAGAAGAGCCCAACGCCGGGAGTACCGGTGAACTGTTGCGTATCGACCATACCATGATCTTCGGTAAAAAAGAAACGGATGAACAGGAGCCCACCGGCCAGTATCTGACAGTGGTTCAGGGCCCGGACATGGGCAAGATCTTCTCCCTGAACGTTGAACAACAGAGCTTCATCATCGGGCGCAAGATGACAAATAACATCTATCTTACCGATATCAACGCCTCCCGCGAGCATGCCCAGGTGGAGTGGCGGGACGGGGCGCTGCTGATCAGGGATTTGAAAAGCCGCAACGGCACCTATGTGAACGGCAAGAGAATCGAGGAGCAGCAAATCAGCCCGGGCGACCTGGTCCAAATAGGGGAGAATGTCTTGCAGATAGAAGCGCCGCTCCTGCGCCCGCGCCCGCGCCCGTAAACAGGCACCCGCCGGGCACCCGGCGGGTGCCCGGCGGGTGCCCGGTACCCCTTGATGTTCGCTGCGCGCACTATTCAAGGAAGGGGGGTAGTGATGTTCTGGTTGACTCTGGCCCTCAAATATGCGATGTCAGTCCTGCTCTATGTTTTCATCGGCCTGACTCTCTATTTGTACGTGCAAAAGAAAGAATGGTCCACTGTAAAAAGTGGTTCGCTGATGCTCACAGCCTTCAAGTCCGACTTACCATTGATTCCTCCGGGAACCAATTGGGACCTGGATGCGGAAAAGATCATCGGCAGGGATCCGGGATGCGGCATCTCGCTTCCGGATCTCTTTGTATCGGGACGTCATGTGCGCATTTTTACCTCGGGGGGCAGCTGCTACGTTGAAGACCTGGGCAGCGCCAACGGCACTTTTATCAATGGCAAGCCTCTCAGCACACCGGAGCGACTGTTGCCCGGCGACCGCCTGCAGATCGGCCGGGTGACCCTGGGATTAAACACTCCGCACCAGGGACAACGGCACTATATGCTGTCGCTGGCGCCTGGAATGATCCTGATGGTCGGTGGTTTATCTCTATACTGGCAGCAGATCGTACCGTTCCGGGACCTCTGCCTGATGGCCGTCATCGCTCTTTTGCTCAGTGCTACCGCTATTGGATTGCAGCCCAAGGGACTGGGCTCTTTCTTATTCCTCCCGGTGGCCACCCTGTCCGCTCTCAGCCTGGTATTCCTGTTCCGCATCGACCCGGTCTTCGGGTTGCGGCAATTTTATTGGATCATTCTGGGGGTGGGGGTATTCTGGCTGATCCAGCTGATCCTGAAAGACTATAAGCGACTATCTGATTATCAGTATATTTTTATGGGCCTGGCAGTGGTCTCCCTGCTGATGACCGTAATCCTGGGCACCACCGTGAGTGGCAGCCGTAGTTGGCTGATGCTCGGCAATCTCCACTTCGAACCATCAGAGCTGGTAAAGATCTTTATTATCATTTTTTTAGCGGGCTATCTTGATGAGAACAAAGAAGTGCTGCGCCTGGGCACGCGACGTCTGGGCCGCTTCTTGCTGCCCGATTGGCCCTACCTGGGCCCATTGCTGGCGGCCATTGGACTATCGCTTTTATTGTTGGTGTTTGAGAAGGATCTGGGAATGGCCCTGCTGTTTTTTTCTATCTTTATCAGCATGGTGTATGCCGCTACGAACCGGTTGTTCCATCTTTTTTCCGGCTTCCTGCTCTTCTTTGGCTGTGCTGCCGTCATGTACATGATCTTTCCCCACGTTCAGGAGCGGGTGCTGGTCTTCATCAATCCCTGGCAGTATGCATCAACCGGCGGCTATCAGATCATTCAGTCGCTGTTCGCCCTGGGAGGCGCCGGCTGGCTGGGATGGGGACTGGGGAGCGGCTGGCCGGCATTGATCCCGGCAGTGCACACCGACTTTATCTTCCCGCTAGTTGGTGAGGAGACCGGCCTGCTCGGGGCCCTGGGGATCCTGGCGCTCTATCTCCTGCTGGCCTGGCAGGGGTTTAGGGTCGCCCTGCAGGTTTCGGACAGTTTTGGCCGGCTGCTGGCCTTTGGATTCAGCGCCCTGTTAGCCATCCAGACGCTGATCATCATCGGCGGGGTGACCGATGCCATTCCCCTGACGGGCATCACCCTGCCGTTTCTTTCATACGGCGGGAGTTCATATATTACCAACAGCTTCATGATCGGCTTTCTGGTGAAGCTCAGCGAATATCGCTAAGGGGTCAAGTTTATGAATGATCTGATGCGTGATACAATGAATAGGTACCGGTACTTTATCGCCGGATGTTTCCTGTTGCTCTCCCTGTACTTGATCTATATAGTGATAGTCAGGGGAGACAGCCTCAGCCAGTCCAGCGCCAACCCGCGCCCCTGGATGATCGAGAACCGGGTGCTGCGGGGAGGTATTTATGCCAGGCAGGGAGAAACACTAGCGGATACAGCGGCCGGTGCGCAAAATATGCGTTCCTATCCCTTCGGGCCGGTATATGCGAATATCATCGGGTACAGTTCCCGGCGCCTCGGCAAGACCGGCTTGGAAAAGACGTACGACAGCGAACTGCTGGGGCTCAAAGGCTCGCTGATGGAAAGACTGGAAGTGCGCTGGGGCATGCAAGGGTTACGGGGGAACGATCTCTACCTGACCATCGACAACAACCTGCAGCAGAGAGCCGCCTCGTTGCTCTCACCGTATACCGGGGCTGCAGTAGTATTGAACCCCCAGACCGGAGAAATCATGGCCCTGGCGAGCAGTCCCAGCTTTGATCCCAATTTGAAGGACCTGGAGAGCCAGTGGGACATAACCAGGGTTGATCCCCGGCAGCCCCTGTTGGACCGGGCCACCCAGGGTCTATACCCGCCGGGCTCGACGATGAAGATCATCACCGCCTCTCTTGGCCTGAACAAGTTTCCCGGATTGGCCAAGGAGACCTATGACTGCAAGGGCGAGATCCAGGTGCAGGGGAGGATTTTAAAGGACCTGGGCGTCCACGGAGAGGTCAACCTCAACAGCGCCCTGGCTGTTTCCTGCAACTCCTATTTTGCCACTCTGGGGCTGCGGCTGGGCGCGAAGGATTTTACCAGTGGTCTGGCGGACTTCGGTTGGGGAGATCCCCTGAAGCTGGATTTGCCCTTGAGCCAGATTCCTTTTGATCAGAAGAGTTTTCAAGATCCCAACGGACTGGCCGAAGCAGCCATCGGACAGGGAAGGATCCTGGTCAACCCGTTGTATATGGCTATGGTGGCCGGGTCCATCGGCAACGGGGGCGCTATGATGCAGCCTTACCTGGTGCGGGAGATCAGGGACCCCGGCGGGGGTATCCTCTGGAGCGCCAAACCACAGCTGCTCAGGCAGGTGATCTCGCCACAGGTGGCAGCTCAGGTTAAGGAGGCCATGGTGGGGGTTGTCAACAACGGCACCGGAACGGCTGCTTACATTCCGGGCCTGGATGTGGCTGGCAAGACCGGGTCGGCGGAAAACCCCGGCGGCGATCCGCACGCCTGGTTTGTGGCCTTCGCTCCCGCCAACGATCCCAGGGTAGCTGTCTGCGTATTGATCGAGCATGGGGGTGAGGGTGGCCAAGTTGCGGCGCCCATAGCCCGTGAGTTGATCCAACTTGCCTTGACCCAGGGGGGTTGATAGAACGTGGTTGGACAGACGCTAGGCGGTAGATACGAGATCATTGCCAAGCTCGGGTCCGGTGGTATGTCGCATGTATATCAGGCCCGGTGCGCCATCCTGAACCGCATAGTTACCGTTAAGATACTCCGGAGCGAACTGGCCGAGGACAAAGATTTCGTCCGGCGGTTTCAGGTGGAGGCCCAGGCCGTAGCCAGCCTGTCGCACCCCAACATTGTCAGCATCTATGATGTCGGGGAGGCTAACGGCGTCCCCTATCTGGTGATGGAGTACGTCGAGGGCTTGAACCTGAAGGAGATCATTCAAAAAGAGGGGCGCCTGAGTCCGGCTGAAGCCATCAACCTGGGTGTTCAGGTCTGTGCCGCCCTGGCGCACGCCCACGAAAAAGGGATCATTCACCGGGATATCAAATCTCAAAATATCCTGGTAACCGCCGCGGGCCGGGTGAAGGTCACCGATTTTGGACTGGCCCGGGTGCTCTCGGTTCCCAGCGCTACGGTGACCCATTCGGGAACGGTGATGGGTTCGGTGCACTATTTTTCACCGGAGCAGGCCCGGGGAGAGGAAACCGGCCCCAAGTCCGACCTGTACTCCCTGGGCGTGGTGCTCTACGAGGCTGTGTCCGGGCATTTGCCCTTCCAGGGGGACAACCCGATCACCATCGCCTTGAAACACTTGCAGGATACGCCTCTCTCGCTGCGCAGGGAAAACCCGGCCATTCCGCCAAGGCTGGAAGAGATTATTCTTAAGGCCCTGGCCAAGGACCCCGCTCAGCGTTTCCAATCGGCCAGAGAGATGCAGCAGGCGCTCTCAGATGGTTCCCTGCTGTCCGGGGAGGAGAGCAACGAGGAGGACATGACCCGCGAGCTTCGCCTGCCGGTCAGGAAACGCCGCCTCCGCCCGGCCGCCGTGGTCAGCCTGGTTTTGTTCCTGCTGCTGCTGGCGGCGGGTGGCGCCTACGCCTGGTCCAGATGGTACTTCCAGGGAGGCGATGTGACCGTACCCCAGGTTACCAGTCTGACCCAGGATGATGCCAGCGCTAAAATTTCAGCTGCCGGCCTGCAACCGCAGATCCAGCAGATAAACAACGACAAGATCGCTGCCGGCATCGTGGTCAGCCAGTACCCCGTTGCCGGGTACAGCACGAAAAAGGGACATATCGTGGTGCTGTCGGTCAGCAAGGGCCCCAGCAGCGCCTGGCTGCCCAATGTCCAGGGCCTCAAGCTGGCTGAGGCCAAAACCACCCTGGTCAATAGCGGTTTCACGGTTAAGCTGATCGAGCAGGAGACGAGCGATCCCAACACTCTGCCGGGGACGGTGATCAGCCAGGATCCGGCCGGCGATCATTACGTGACCGGCAACAGCGAGATCACCCTGACAGTCAGCAAACAGCCGGGATCAGGCAGCCTGGTGGTACCGTCGTTGCTGGGTCAGACCGCGGATCAGGCGAGTGCGACCCTGAAATCCCTGGGGCTTGTTTTAGGCAAAGTGAGCGATGAGGCCAGCCTTGACTTTCCTCAGGGCCTGATCGCCAGCCAGGACGTCAGCCCAGGGACCGCGGCACAGCCGGGTTTGGTGGTCAATGTGGTGCGCAGCAGCGGACCCGGACCGCAAGCCTATAACATGCCCGTCCATGTGGAAGTGCGGGAGATGGGCGAGGTCAGGGTGATCATCAACGATGCCCTGGGGAAAAACCGGGTGGTCTATGATCAGGTTCAATTCCCCGGCGATGTCCTTGATAAGAGCTTTGAACTTTACGGCACCGGAGACATTCAGATATACTTCAAGGGCAAACTGTTGGAAACGCACCACATCCCATAGCAGCAAAGGAGCATTCATGCTTGAGGGCTTATTGATCAAGGCGTATGGCGGGTTTTTCTATGTTCAGGAGGGGGACCGGGTCTGGGAGTTGAAGGCGAGAGGACGATTGCGCCGCGGCGACCAATCCTTGATAGTGGGGGATCGTGTCCTATTCACGCCCTTGGAGCAAGGCACCGGTACTCTGGAGTCGATTTTAACACGCCGTAACGTTTTGATGCGTCCCCGCGTGGCCAATGTGGACCAACTGCTCCTGGTAGTGCCACTGACCCGGCCGGAACCCGATCTGCAATTGACAGACCGGATACTGGTCTGCAGCAAGCTCGAACAGATACCGGCGATGATCTGCTTTAACAAGTTGGACCTGGCCAGCCAGGAAGATGTTGAGGCCCTGCTCTCTCTGTACAGAAAAGCCGGATACCAGGTGTTCGCCACTTCTGCCCTGAGGGGAGCCGGTCTGGCAGCCTTACGCCAGGCGATCGCCGGCAAGGTGTCGGTCATGGCCGGGCCATCCGGCGCCGGCAAGTCTACTATCATCAATGCCCTGGACTCTCGTTTGTCACAGGAAACAGGGGAGATCAGCAAAAAGATCAAGCGAGGGCGTCATACTACCAGGCATACGGAACTGTTGCCGGTGGCCGGCGGTTTCATCACCGACACCCCCGGTTTCAGCAACCTGGAATTGCCGAAGCTGGACGGGGTTGAACTCAGTGATTATTTCCCGGAAATAAAAAGCCTGGCCGGGGGTTGCCGGTTTATGAACTGCGTGCACCATAACGAACCGGACTGCGCGGTTAAAAAAGGTCTGGATCAGGGCCTGATCGGGATCAGCCGCTATCAGAGCTACCTGACATTCCTGGCCGAGTTGCTGGTGAAAGAGAGGACCTACTCGTGAAGATCAGGATTTCACCATCGATTTTAAGCGCTGATTTTGGCCGGTTGGCTGATCAGGTGCGCCTCCTGGAACAGGGCGGCGCCGATGCCCTGCACCTGGACATCATGGACGGCCACTTTGTGCCCAGTCTGTCCTTTGGCCCGCCGGTAGTGGCAAGCCTGCGCCAGGCAACCAACCTGCCCCTTGACGTCCACCTCATGGTACAGCAGCCGGACTACCTGTTGGAGACGTTTGCCGGCGCCGGAAGCGACAGCATCACCGTTCACGTTGAAACCTGCCCCCACCTGCACCGCACCGTTGAGGCCGTGAAAGCCCTCGGGCTCAAGGCGGGAGTGGCTTTAAACCCCGCCACTCCGCTGTCTGCCTTGGAGTACGTCCTAGACCGGGTGGACCTGATACTGATAATGACTGTCAACCCGGGTTGGGGAGGACAGGAATTCATCCCCGGGATGTTCGGGAAGATTAAAGCCCTGCGCAGCATGCTCGACGCCAGTGGGCAGCGAACAGCCCTGCAAGTGGACGGCGGCATCTGCCGCGCCAATGTAGAGGCGGTGGTGGCTGCCGGCGCCGACCATCTCGTCATCGGTTCCGCCCTGTTCAAGTCCGGGGACCTGGTGGAGACCTTGCGGGAGTTCCGTCAACTGGTGCAGCAGATCCCGCCAGCCGGCAAATAAAACTGGCATAGGATGAGGACGGTTCTCTATTTCCTATGCGGGCACAAACATTCTGATGTTGCGGATAGTCATCGGATAACGATTTCTAAACTTCAGGGAAGAAGATGAAAATTACCCTGAAGTTAAGAACTCAGTTTATTGACGCTGTTTGTCCATTGGGTGTAAAATGAATGTTGGTGAAGTTCCTCGGGGGCGGGTGTAATTCCCGCACCGGCGGTGATGCCTCTGATGGAGGATGAGCCCGCGAACCCGGTGCCTGTATCTGGTAAAACAGAGCGGACAGGCGCAGGGTTGATCCGGTGGGAACCCGGAGCCGACAGTAGAGTCTGGAGGGGAGAGGGGCGCTCTTGTTTGTGCTGGCTTTGCCATAACCCCTCGCCTCCCGGTGATGGGTTTTTTTATTGCGCAACACGTGAGCGCGAGAACCGTCCCCGCGTTCACGTGTTCACAGGGCGGGTTGTAACGGCTGGATGATAGGAGAGATCGCCAGTGTCGACAGATACCGAATATATGGCCCGGGCGCTGCAGTTGGCAGCCCTGGCAAAGGGAAAAACCAGCCCCAACCCCATGGTGGGAGCGGTTATCGTCAAGGATGGGCAGGTTGTCGGAGAGGGCTATCACCACAGAGCCGGCACGCCCCACGCCGAGGTCCTGGCCCTCAGACAGGCAGGGGAGCGCAGCCGGGGAGCGACCTTATACGTCTCGCTGGAACCCTGCTGCCACTTCGGGCGCACACCGCCATGTACTGAGGCTATTATTAAAGCCGGTGTGGGCAGGTCGGTGATGGCCACCCTCGATCCCAACCCCCTGGTGGCCGGAAAAGGACTGCAGGCCCTGCAACAGGCTGGCCTGTCAGTGCAGTCGGGAGTATTGGAAGCCAAAGCCCGGCGCCTCAATGAGGCTTTTTTCAAGTATATCCGTGTCGGGCAGCCCTTTGTCACCCTCAAGGCGGCCATGAGCCTGGACGGCAAGATCGCCACCAGATCGGGAGACTCCAAGTGGATCACCGGACCTGAGGGGCGTGCTCTGGTGCAGCAGCTGCGGGTGGAGAATGATGCGGTGCTGGTGGGCATCGGAACGGTGCTGGCGGACGATCCCCTCCTGACAGTAAGGTTGCCCGGTGAGGAGAAGAAACCGCTGCGGGTAGTGGTCGACAGCAACCTCCGGATTCCGCTGGAGTCCCAGATCGTACAGACGGCGCGGGATTATCCCACGGTGGTGGCTGGTGTAGAGGGACAGTCCCCGGCCGGAAAAAAAGAACTGCTGTCCACACATGGTGTCGAGGTCTGGGAACTGCCGGCATCGGGCGGGCAGGTGGACATCCACGCCCTCCTGGGCATATTGGGCCACCGGGAGGTGGTCGGGTTGCTCCTGGAGGGCGGCAGCACCCTTAATGCCAGTTTTCACCAGGCCAGGGCCGTCGATAAGTACCTCTTCTTTATTGCCCCCAGGATCATCGGAGGCGATAGGGCTCCCGGTCCTATCGGCGGCGAGGGGGCCGCAGTTTTGCAGCAGGCGCTTTATCTGAAGTCGTTGCAATATCAGAGAGTCGGTTCTGACCTGTTGATTACGGGTTATCCGGAGTTGACTGAGCAGGAGGCGAGTGTATGTTTACCGGCATTGTAGAAGAGATCGGAGTAGTCAGGAGCCTGGTCGGCGGCCAGTCTTCTGGCGCCTTGACAGTGGATGCGGTCGTGGTGCTGGAACAGGTCAGGCTGGGGGACAGCATCGCTATTAACGGCGCCTGCCTGACGGTGACCGGGTTCTCTGCCAGGAGCTTTACTGCCGACGTGATGCCGGAAACCCTGCGCAAGACCAATCTCGGCAGCCTGCAAACGGGAGACCGGGTTAACCTGGAGCGCGCCCTGACGCTGGGAGGCAGGTTGGGCGGGCACCTGGTTACCGGCCACGTGGACGGTACCGGGGCGATCACCGGCCTGCAAAGCAGGGGCATCGCCACCGAGATCCGGGTGCTGCTGTCTCCGGAATTGCAGCAGTTCGTGATCCCTCAGGGTTCAGTGGCTCTGGACGGGGTGAGCCTGACTATCGCCGCTATCGAGACAGGAACCCTGATGGTCGGCCTGATTCCCCATACCAGGGAGACGACCACTCTTGGCGACAAGAGGGTGGGAGACCTTTTGAACATAGAAACCGATTTGTTGGGCAAGTATGTGAACAGACTATTGCGGCAGAGCGCGATCCAGGCTAAGCAGGGGGTCACCGCAGACTTGTTGATCGAAAACGGATTTATATAGCCAGCTAAGATCGAATAGGAGGCAGTCGATATGAAGACCGGCGCGTTTCATTCATTAGAAGAAGCGATTGAGGAACTCCGGGCAGGGCGGATGGTCATCGTGGTGGACGATGAGGACCGGGAGAACGAAGGCGACCTGATCATCGCGGCAGAGAAGGCCACCCCTGAGGCGATCAACTTTATGGCCACCTTCGGCAAGGGGCTGATCTGCATGCCGCTGACCGGGGAGCGCCTGGATGAGCTGAAGATTCAGCAGATGGTGGCCAAGAACACGGATAACCTGGAAACGGCCTTTACGGTGTCGGTGGATGCGGCAACGACTGCCACCGGCATATCGGCCTTTGAGCGTGCGCAGACCGTACAGGCGATCATCGAACCGGAGACCAAACCGGCCGACCTGCGGCGACCCGGGCACATATTTCCACTCCGGGCCAAGGATGGCGGTGTGCTCAGGAGGGCTGGACACACCGAGGCTGCTGTGGACCTGATGCGATTGGCCGGCCTCTACCCGGCCGGCGTCATCTGCGAGATCATGAACGATGATGGCACCATGGCCCGGGTATCGGAACTGTTGGCCTTCGCCTCGAAACACGGGTTGAAGATCATTACCGTTGCCGGCCTGATCGAGTACCGCCGCCGGAATGAGAAATTGATCCGCCGGGTGGCGACAACCCAGCTACCCACCGAGTACGGAGTATTTCAGGCCGTGGCCTATGAGACCGTACTAGATCAGAACTGCCACCTGGCTCTGGTCATGGGCGAGGTGGAGCCCTCGCGGCCGACCCTGACCAGAGTGCACTCGGAGTGCCTCACCGGCGATGTTTTCGGCTCCCTGCGCTGCGACTGCGGCCAGCAACTGGCCCAGGCGATGCGTATGGTTGCCAGCGAGGGCGCCGGCGTGATCCTGTACATGCGACAGGAGGGACGGGGCATCGGACTGCTCAACAAGATCCGGGCCTACGACCTTCAGGACCAGGGCTGTGACACCGTCGAGGCCAACGAACTGTTGGGATTTCCCCCAGACCTGCGGGACTATGGTTTTGGGGCACAGATTCTGGTCGATCTAGGATTGCGCAAGATCAGGCTGCTGACCAACAACCCCCGGAAGATCGCCGGCCTGGAGGGATACGGGCTGGAGATCGTGGAACGGGTGCCGATCGAAATACCACCGGGGCAGGAGAACCGGCGCTACCTGAAAACTAAGAAAGAAAAGATGGGGCACTTGCTGGCCCTGGGAAAATAGGAGGAGACGAAAGCGATGATTAAGGTCTATGAAGGCAAACTGATCGGTCAGGGGCTGCGGTTCGGGATCGTTGTGGCCAGGTTCAACGAGTTTATCACCAGCCGCCTGCTTAGCGGCGCCTTGGACATTCTGCACCGGCATGAGGTCGACGAGGCCTCCATTGAGGTCGCCTGGGTACCCGGCGCCTTCGAGATACCGCTGGCTGCCAAGAAGATGGCAGCCCGCGGCTACGATGCGGTGATCTGTCTGGGTGCGGTGATCAGGGGGGCGACACCCCATTTCGAGTACATTGCCAGCGAGGTAACGAAGGGGATCGCCCAGATCGGGCTGGATAAGGAGATCCCCATTGTTTATGGCCTGATCACGGCGGACACGCTGGAACAGGCGATTGAACGCGCCGGCACCAAGGCAGGCAACAAGGGGGCTGATGCCGCCCTGTCAGCTCTGGAAATGGCCAACCTGCTCCGGGAATTGCAGACCGGCGCCAGGGGCCAGGCCTAGGCCAGGAGGGGGTTCTGGATGAGAATCGGCATCATCAGCGACACTCATGGGTCGGTGGTCGCCTGGGAACAAGCACTGGATCTGTTCAGGGACGTCGAACTGATCGTTCATGCCGGTGACGTGCTCTACCACGGGCCGCGCAATCCGCTTCCGGTCAGCTACGAGCCCAAGAAACTGGCGTCCCTGATCAATAACGCCCCGGTGCCGGTGATTATCGCCCGGGGCAATTGCGATGCGGAGGTCGATCAGGTGATGGTGAACTGGCCGCTGCAGTCCCCCTATGCCTTTATTCAGGTGGATGGCCTGCGCCTGCTGGTGAATCACGGACATACAAGTACGCCTGAGCAGATGCTAGCCCAGGCGCAACGGCATTTTGCCAACCTGTTCGTTTTTGGCCACACTCATCTGGCAACCCTCACCAAATCGGATGGAGTGCTCATGCTCAACCCGGGATCGCCATCTTTGCCCAAGGATGAGCGGGAAACGGCGACCGTGGCGGTCGCCGATGGGGGCCTGGTGCGGTTGATTGCCCTGAAAACCGGACAGGTGCTGGCGGAAGCTGGCCTGGACCAGATTCCTAGAGGGCGCGCTTGATCTTGCCTGCTTTCAGACAGCGGGTGCAGACCATCAGGCGCACCGGTTTACCCTTGACCAGGGTTCTGATGGGTTGCAGGTTAGGCGACCAGGACCTCTTGGTGCGGATATGGCTGTGGCTGACCTGCATACCAATTCGAGCTTTTTTACCACAAACAGCGCATATTGCCATGTGACTTCCTCCTTGAATGCAGGCTGTACTGTTCATCTGAAGCGCCCGCAAGCGGGCACCCGCCGGGCGCGGACCCGGCACCGTTGATGTTCGCTTTGCTCATATTTTAAGAAGCAAGGCTTCAGAGCCTGCAATGCTCACAAAACCT
>JBEKKU010000038.1:0-16948 GCA_050010575.1 Thermacetogeniaceae bacterium
CCTCGTATAGCACCCCCTCCTCGGGGTAGATGATCCCCTTTTCGATCTGTCTGCCGCAGAGCAGGCAGAGATAGCGATCCCCCTGTTCGACATATCCGTTTTTAAGCTCCACCAGGGAGGCGCTCCAGAACAGTTCTGAGAGATCCATCAGATAACACTACCTTTACTTGTTTATTGTTCTAGTAGACATTATAATATAATGTCTACTATATAACAAGTTGGGGGCAAGTCAAGAGCTGTCTCCATTTGTGCCCTGCTTGCCCTTCATTAAGGAGTAGGATAAGTAATGGTATTTATTTCTTGCTATTGTAGTTTTAATGTGCTATACTCGCAAAGACATGTTAAAGAATAAGGAATAACTGAAAAGTTCTTGTGCCCTCCTGTTTTACAGTATGGACAAAAGGTACTTGAAGGCAATTCCGCTCTTGCATGAACTAAGATGGAAGGAGGCGCATACAGATGGAAGGTAAAGTAAAGTGGTTTAACGCCGAGAAGGGCTTTGGCTTCATCGAGAAGGAAGAGGGTGGCGATGTGTTCGTTCACTTCTCCGCAATTCAGGGTGAAGGCTACAAGTCTCTGGATGAGAATGAAAAGGTGAGATTTGATGTGGTCCAGGGCAATCGTGGACCCCAGGCAAGCAATGTCGAACGCCTGTAAAGTTTGACTAGCAAAAACTCCCTTCAACTCAACATTGGAGGGAGTTTTTTATAGGCATTGATCTTGCCACGCCAACAGTATTGCAGTTCACAGAACGGCTATGCTGGCGACCATCAGGTTTTTCCGTTTGTATTCCGGCCACAAAAGTTGCAGAACGACTTGTGCATATTAATGCGCTTGATCATAGATTAGCAAAACAAGCACTCTACGGGGTCGCAACGGATTAGCCGCATGGTGGTTTTAAGATTGACAATGGGGCGGGGAAATTATTATAATAACAGTGCTGCTTGCAGTCTGATCCTTGCCGGTGATACCAGTGAGCCGCCTCATGACCGGAATGTGAGACGGCTTTTCCGCGGTATCGGACTAAAATGTTAAGCTAATACTAAGATTGCCTACGGTTTGGACTACTTAAAACATCTTTTTATAGAGGAGCAACTATGCAGCAAGACCATATTCGCAACCTGGCGATCATCGCCCACGTCGACCACGGCAAGACCACCCTGGTAGACGGAATGTTGAAACAGAGCGGGGTCTTCCACGAACGGCAGGCCGTGGAGGAGCGCATCATGGACCGCAACGACCTGGAGCGGGAGCGCGGCATCACCATCATGGCCAAGAATACCGCCGTGATGTACCAGGGATATAAGCTGAACATCGTGGACACCCCCGGCCACGCCGACTTCGGCGGCGAGGTGGAACGGATCGTGCAGATGGTTGACGGCGTCCTGCTGCTGGTGGACGCCTCCGAGGGGCCGATGCCCCAGACCCGCTTCGTGCTGCGCAAGGCGCTGGAGGCCGGGCTGATTCCGATCGTGGTGATCAACAAGATCGACCGTCCCAGCGCCCGCCCCGCCGAGGTGTTGGATGAGGCGTTGGATCTGTTCATCGACCTGGGGGCGAGCAGCGCCCAGTTGGATTTCCCGGTGGTCTACACCAATGCCAAAGCGGGCACGGCCACCCTGGAGCCAGGGCAGCCGGGTGTCAACCTGAAACCACTGTTCGACCTGATCGTCTCCACTATCCCTGCCCCTGCCGGCGATCCCCAGGCTCCCCTGCAACTCGGGGTGACCCTGATCGACTATGACACCTACGTCGGGCGCCAGGCGGTGGGTCGCATCCACCAGGGCACCATCCGCAACAAGCAGGAGGTGGCGGTGCTGGGGTCAGACGGCACCCCGCGCCATCAGCGGCTGGCTGGGCTCTTTGTCTTCGATGGGCTGAAAAAAGTTCCGGCGGAAGAGGCTGCCGCGGGAGAGATCGTGGTGGTCGTGGGGCTGGATGAGATCAACGTCGGCGAGACAATCGCCGACCTGGAGAACCCGACCTCGCTCAGCTTTGTGCTGATCGACGAGCCGACCGTGGCCGTCACTTTCCTGGTGAACAAGAGCCCTTTTGCCGGCCGGGAGGGGGATTTCGCCACCTCGCGCAAGCTCGGCGAGCGCCTGCTGCGGGAATTGGAGTCTGATGTCAGCCTGCGGGTACAACCCACCGACACTCCGGACGCCTTCCTGGTCTCTGGGCGGGGCGAACTGCACCTGTCGATCCTGATCGAGACGATGCGCCGGGAGGGGTACGAGTTCGAGGTCTCCCGGCCGCGGGTGATCGAGCGGGAGATCGGCGGTGTGCTCTGCGAGCCGGTGGAAGAGGTGGTGATCGAGGTGCCGGAGGCCTATGTCGGCATCGTGATGGAACGCCTGGGGCCCCGCAAGAGCACCCTGGTGAACATGCAGCCCGACGCCAACGGCCAGGTGCGCCTGGAGTTCCATGTCCCTACCCGCGGCCTGTTCGGTTTCCGCTCCGATTTCCTAACCGACACCAAGGGCACCGGTGTCACGTACCAGTCGTTCCACCACTACGCCCCCCTGGCCGGGGAGATCCAGACGCGCCTCCGGGGGTCGCTGGTGGCCTTCGAAGGCGGGGAGAGCACCGGCTACGGGCTGGAAAACGCCCAGGAACGGGGGGAACTGTTTGTTGGAGTGGGTGTACCGATCTATGGCGGGATGATCGTCGGTGAAAACTCACGCCCCGACGACCTGGCCATCAACGTCTGTAAGAAGAAGCGCCTGACCAACATGCGCAGTTCCACTGCCGACCTGGGGATCAAGCTGACCCCGCCCCGGCTGATGAGCCTGGAGCAGTGCCTGGAGTTCATCGGCGACGATGAACTGCTCGAGGTCACCCCCAAATCCCTGCGCATGCGCAAGCAGCAGCAAAATTTCAATCCCCGTCCCTAAGCTGCTTACAGCGGGCGGGGTATCTTCCGTGGCAGTCAACAGATCGACGCCGCCTGGAGAGGTCCAACTGTCATCCGGCATGGCTCAGCTTCTGTCGCTGGCCAGGCGGGATCGCAGCCGCTCCAGGTCCTGCAACCGGCCGCGCACGGTGAAACGCACCCCATCCCCCAGGTACTCCTCGGTCATCACCTTCAGGTAATCCCGCAGTCGGCCAACCTCGTTCAGTCGGTTATAGGGCACCAGGATCTCCAACTCCTGCTCCGGGAACAGCGCCTCATCGATCAGCTGGCGCAGCAGGTCCAGGTTGGCGCCGGACCGCGCCGATATCGCCACCCCGCCGAATGGTGGATCCCCCTCAAAGGCATCCAGCTTGTTGTAGACCTTTAACAGCGGATGGTCGTCCAGGGCCAGCTCCCCCAGAATATCCTCCACCGCCGCCACCTGTTGCTCCCAGTAAGGACTAGTCAGGTCGATCACATGCAGCAGCAGGTCGGCCTCCTGCAGTTCCTCCAGCGTGGCCGCAAAGGCTTCCTTCAGTTTTTTTGGCAGGTCCCGGATGAAGCCCACCGTATCGGTCAATAGCGCCGTTCTGCCCGATGGCAGGTGGATCCGGCGGCTGAGCGGGTCGAGGGTGGCAAACAGCCGGTCCTCGGCCAGGGCTGGCTGGCTGCTCTGGGAGAGGGCATTGAGTAAAGTGGACTTGCCGGCGTTGGTATAGCCAACCAGGGAGACCACCGGGATCCCGGCGCTCTGGCGCCGCTGCCGGAGCACCGTCCGGTTTTGGCGTACTTCCGCCATCTCCTCTTTCAGTTCATGGATCTGATCGCGCACTGCCCGGCGCAGCACCTCCAGCTTGGTCTCACCGGGGCCCCGGGTGCCGATGCCGCCCCCCAGGCGGGAGAGTATGCCCCCCAACCCCAGCATGCGGGGGTAGAGATAGGAGAGGCTGGCCAGGTCGACCTGGATCTTCCCCTCCCGGGAGCGGGCGCGGCGATTGAAGATCTCCAGCACCACCTGCGTGCGATCCCAGATCTCCACCTCCTCGAACAGGTCCTCCAGTGCCTTTACCTGCCGGGGCGACAGTTCCCGGTTGAAGACCACCGCGGCGATCTGCTCTGACTCCGCCTGCTGCCTGATCTCCTCGATCTTCCCCTTGCCAAACAGGTAGTTGACGTCAGGCCGGCGGCGCTGCACCACTACACCCACCGCCTCGATATCGATGTTGATCAGCAGTTCCTTCAGCTCCGCCACGTCATAGGCGATCGCCTCTTCATCCTCGTGCTGTGCCAGGTAACAGATCAGGCCTCGCTTCAAAATCATCACCACTCATCGTTAGAAATACCGAACCCTGTCCGGGCCACCGGCGCCTTGGCAAATCCCACAGCAGATCAGCTGTACCAGTTCAGCCTTGCTAAATATTTTGAATCAAGCAGAATCAAAGGCCGTCCAACGCAACACGAGTGAGCACAAGAACCGTCCCCGCGCTCACACGTTCACGTGTTTCAAGGGAGCAGGAGACCGATCAGCAGCGTCAGCAAGCCGCCCACTGCCCAGCCGGCCACCACATCGCTGGGGTAATGCACCCCCAGGTAGACTCGGCTGGTTCCCACCAGCAGCACCAGCAACACAGCACCGGCCAGCACCAGCGCCCGGCCGGCGCGGGAGGCGGCGTGGCGATAGTAAACCAGGGCCAGGGTGAAGAAGAGGGCCGAGGTCACCAGGGCGTGCCCACTGGGAAAGCTGTAGCCGGTGACCGGGGTCAGGTGCGGCAGATCCGGCCGCGGTCGCTGAAAGATCAGCTTCAGTTGGATCTCCAGCCACCACGAGCCCAGGGACGCCACCGTAATGCCCAGGCCATCCCACCACTTCCGGCGGGCATATAGATAGATAACGGCGACAATGGTCAGGGCGGTCACCAGGGGCAGCGATCCCAGGTCTGTGATCGCCAGCATCCAGCCGGTCAGGCGAGGGCTTATGAACGCCCGAACCCAGGTGGTCACCGTATTGTCGAAGGCGGCCAGGCCACCTGCCTGCAATTGCCAGGCCAGGAAGGCGAAAGCCAGGATGCAGAACAGGGCGGCAACGAGCATGGGCAGCTTTAGCCCAGCGGAGCCAGGAGGATCATCTTTACACACAAGCCGGATCAACTTGATAAAGACTGCACCCTCTGTCTAATAGGATTCTTTTGATTATACCATTTGCCCGATGACTACCCGCTCTAATTCCCCCGCTTCTTTCAAGCGGTGGGATAAGAGCGTCTACGTCCCTGGATCACGAGTTCTAAGCTTCAGTGGGGGAAAGCAAGCCCCCGCCTGAAGCTAAGAACTCGTTGACAGTATCGAGTTCCGCCATACTGCCACCAAAGAATAGCGCGTTTAAAAGCGAAACTTGCTTCTTTACTCACCCAGGTCCAGATTGCTCAAGGGAGTGATCTTAAAGCGGACTATAAATGTAGTTCCTCTGGCACCGGTTCTGATCTGAATCTTGGCCTGGTGGTTCTCGGCTATCCGGTAGCAGACCGCCAGCCCCAGGCCCGTTCCCTTCTCCTTGGTTGTAAAAAATGGTGTGCCCAGTTTGGCCAGCACCTCCGGCGGGATCCCCCGACCCCGGTCTTTGATGATCAGTTCTACCCCGCTCCTCTTGTGGCGGGTTTTGATCGTCAACTCCCCATATCTGGACATCGCCTCGACGCCGTTGCGCACAAGGTTGAGAACAAGTTGGCGGATCTGTTTCTCATCCAGGTACAATTCAGGCATGTCTGCCAAGTCGATACTTATTGCGATCCCGTTCTTGGCGGCATCCGCCTGGATCAGGGGCAGCAGGGCGGATATAATGCTGTTGATGCTCTGCCTTCTCAGATCCACCGGCGCATTTCTGGCCAGAGACAGAAACTCCGTGATGATCGCATTAGCCCGGTCAATCTCTTCGATCATGGTATTGAATTTTATATGGTGAGAGATAAATTCCTCTTTATGCTGAAGCAATTGTAGATATCCCCTGACCACGGTCAACGGATTCCGGATCTCGTGGGCAATTCCTGCGGCCATCTTTCCTACCAGGTCGAGGCGATCAAGCCGGGCCATCTCCTGTTCAAACTGCTTCAGCTCGGTGATATCGACGGTCGCCCCCAGGAGGCAGCATTCACCATTGATGGCGATGGTTTCACCGGACCATAACCCGTACCGCTGCCTGCCCTGCCTGTTGCGAAACACGATATCAAGGTTGTGAACATAACCACGCTGATCCAGGAGTCCGATCATCTGTTGGAACTGAGATTCCGGCCAGTGCCCGATCTCGTTGAATGTTTTGCTGATCGCCTCATCAGGGGCATAGCCGAGCGTGCTCAGCCAGTACCGGTTGGCGTAGACAACCCTGTAATCGGGAAGAGAGATGATCGCCATCATGCACGGGCCGGAATCAAACGCCTTGGAGAAGCGCTCCTCTGATGAACGCAGCGCCTCCTCCGCCTGCCTGCGTTCGGTGATATCACGGACGATGCCTTCAACAGCGGTTAGCATACCTGTATCATCAAGGATCGGCGTTCCATGATGCTCAGTATAAATGAAAGTGCCATCCTTTTTTACCATCCGGAATATTTGAGGCTTCATGAATTCGTCGGGAGTGAGCGTTAAAAACCTGGTAAGATCTTCAGGATATATTACTTTATTTACTAATTCCGGGTTAGCGTATATTTCTTCCGGGGTATACCCCAGGATGGCTGCCACAGAAGGGCTTACATAGTCCATATAGGTCGGGGCCAGATGCCGGCGATAGATTATATCCCGGGCATTTTCGGCCAGCAGCCGGAATTGTTCCTCGCTTTTACGCAGCGTCTCCTCGGCCTGTTTCCGCTCCGCGATGTCGATCATCACCCCCACCAGGCCGGCCAGGCGACCGGTCGAATCCGCATAGGTGGCCTTGTGCAGGATGACATCGTGATCGGCGCCATCGGCAACGAACCTCATCTTATACTCATAGACCTGCGCGCCGGGGCTGTCAAAAAGCTCCTTGTCCATCCGGTGATATTGAGCGGCCTGCTCTGCCGGATAAATATCATAGACGGTCTTCCCGATCATCTCGGCCTTGCGCATACCATGCACGGCCAGCCAGGCACTATTGCAGCCCTGATAAGATCCCTGCAGGTCCTTGTAGAAGATCGGGGCGGGAATGGTGTCGATTAAAACTTGTAAAAAATGCAACTGTTCCCCGATCTCCTGTTGCGCTCGCTCCTGTTCGGTGATGTCGCTGATAAACGCCACATTTGCAGGCCCATCCAGTAATGCAAGCCGGGCGACATCGAAATTCTCCTCGCTCTGATGCAGGGTTCTCTCTGCTTGCCGTTGCTCCGTGATCTCCAGGCCGGCTCCGATCACATATTCTAATGCCATGTCCTGATATTGTGCCAGCGATAGCTTCAAATTGATATTCTGATGCTTCAGTTCGGCGTTTTGACGCCTCAACTCTGCTACTTCTTCTTCCAGTAGAAGGCTAGTGCTGGGATCATCTCGCATTATTTCCTCAGCCTCCTTTATATAACAACATTGAATATAATTATTCTTTATAAATGTCTATAAACCTCTGAAATGCAAAAAATAAACAATTTTATAACGTTCCTGCTTCGTCCTTCATGAGAAATAGACTCTTAATTGTCATAACAGCCAGGGCCACCCAGGATCAGGCAGAGGATACCGCCGGCGCATAAAAGTGGAAGCCAAGGGCAATCTATACCTGTGGTTGCAATACCTGTCTGAACTTCCAGCTGCCTGAACAGGAGGCTTCCTCGTGCTCAACTGGCTGCTTAACCGGCTTGGCCTGAAGAAAGGCAGCGGCGCCCTCCGAAAGCCGGGCGCCCTCCGGGCGCGGGTCAAGCAGGACCCCGAGGACCGCCCCCTCTCCAAGAAGCTCGATGACAATAAAAAGGTGCTGGCCGAGATCTTCGACCGCTGCGACGATTTAGTGATGCGGGAGTTCACGATCGGGAAGCAGAATCCGGTCCGCCTCCTGGCCGTCTTTCTCGATCCATTGGTGGACTTCACTCAGCTCTACAACTACCTGCTAAATCCTCTGATGAGCAACCCGCAGGTGCCGCCGGCGGGAATCACCATCGCCTGGCTCAAGGAGCAGGCGGTCCAGGCCGGACAGATAAGAGAGCACGACCGGTGGCTGGCGATGGCGAACGAGATCGCCGACGGCCTGGTGGGGCTGTTCGTCGACGGGCAGAACCGGGCGCTGGTGATCACCGCCTTCGAGGACAACAGCCGCCAGATCGAACAACCGGTCTCGGAATCGGTCTCCAGGGGCGCCAGCGAGGCCTTCAACGAGGATGGGCGCACCAACCTCGCCCTGGTGCGCAAGCGGCTGCGCACCACCCGGCTGGCCGTGGAAAAGGTGGAGGTCGGCGCCGTCGCCAAAGCCACGATCTATGTACTCTACCTCAAAAGCTACGTCTACGACGGGCTGCCCGAGGAGATCAAAACGCGGTTAAAGCGTATCAAGACCGACGGTATCCTGGCCAGCGGCCAGATAGAGGAGTACATCAACGACAGCCCCTGGTCGCTGTTCAGCGGGCTCGGCGTTACCGAACGGCCGGACCGGATCGTCGCCGCCCTGCTGGCCGGCAAGGCCGCCCTGGTCTTCAGCATCACCCCTTATGCCATAATAGCACCGGTAACTCTGAACAGCGAGATGCAGAGCCCCGAGGACCACTACAACCGCTTCTGGTTCGGGTCGTTTAGCAGGCTGCTCCGCTGGGGGGCGCTCCTGACCGCTGTCCTGGCCCCCGCCTTCTATGTGGCGATCACCTCCTATCACCAGGAAATGATCCCCACCGATCTACTGATGACGCTGCTGGCCACCCGCGCCGCCGTACCCTTTCCGGTCATGGTGGAAACGTTGATCATGGGATTCGCCTTCGAACTGTTGCAGGAGGCCGGGATCCGCCTGCCCAAGACCTTCGGCCAGACGATCGGCGTGGTCGGGGCGATCCTGATCGGGCAGATCGCCGTCAGTACCGGCCTGGCCTCCCCGGCCGTGGTCGTGGTGATGGCCCTGACGGCGATCTCTTCCTACAGCCTGGCCTCACTGGATATCTCGACCATGGTCCGGGTCATCCGCCTGGGCTTCATACTCGCCGCCGGATTCCTGGGCCTGTTCGGCGTCCTCGCCCTGTTCTCCATGTTGACCTTTCAACTGTGCGCCCAGCGGTCGTTCGGCATTCCCTTCCTGTCCCCCTTCGCCCCCCTGAGCCTGGGCGACCTCAAGGATTCCCTCATCCGGGCGCCTGCCTGGCTGCTGAACCTGCGGCCGCGGCTGACTGGCTACGCCGAGCCCCAGCGGCAGCACTCCGATCTGAAACCGAGCCCGCCGAAGCCGGGGAACAGCGGGGATTCCGGACAGGAAAGAGGGTGATCCCGGGTGCTGGATAACGGGCGCATCAGCAGCGTGCAGTTGCTATTCCTGCTGTTTATCACGGAGGAGGCCACTACCATTCTCTACTCGTCGGGCAAGGCGGCAGAGCTGGCCGGCCCGGACGCCTGGCTGGCGACCAGCCTGCTGCCGACACTGTATGCCCTGGTGATCGTAGGAGTGGTGGTGGCCCTGGCCAGGCGGTTTCCGTCCCAGGTCTTTACCGAGTACCTGCCCGAGGTGGTGGGCAAGATCCCCGGCAAACTGCTGGCCGCAGCCTACACCGCCTTCTTCATCCTGCTCGCCACCGTGATCATGACCGAGGGCGTCAACCTGATCCATATTATCGATTTTCCCAGGACTCCCGTCCCGGTGCTCGGTATCGTGTGGGCGGGGGTGGCCGTCTACGGGGCCTACCTGGGCATCGAGTGCATTGCCCGGCAGAACCAGCTGGTCTGGCCGGTATGGCTGTTCTCGCTGCTGTTGATATTTTTACTGGCCTCCAAGGACCTGCATATCAACAACCTGAAGCCCGTGCTGGAAAACGGCCTGCTGCCCGTGATCAGAGGCGGCATCACCCGCTGCCCCTGGCGGGGGTACGTGTTCTTCATTTTAATGCTCTTCCCCTACCTGAACCAGAAGCAGGAAGCGTCCCAGGCCGCCCTCCTGCACCTCGGCCTGGCCACCTCCACCTCCCTCTTCGGCATGTTCGTGATGATCGGAGTGTTTGGCGACCTGGTAACGGCGCACCTGGTCTTCCCTTTTTACGCATTGGCGCGGTACATTTCAATCGGGCACTTCCTGGAACGCCTGGAGATCCTGGTGGTGATCATCTGGGTCGCCGGGGTGATCGTGAAGCTGGCGGTCTTCTACCACTCCGCCGGCATTGCCGCCGCCAACACCCTCGGCCTGAAGAGCTACCGGGCAACGCTCCTCCCCATCGCCATCACCACGGTCATCCTCAGCCGGGTGCTGTACGGCACCAACCTGAAGCTGGTCACTTTCATGTTCACGACCTATCCGATCATCGCCTTGGCCGTGGAATTGGCAGTCCCCGCTCTCATTCTATTGATCGCCGTGATCAGGAAAAAAGGGGGTAAGCCCATTGCAGATGTCTAGCTTGCAGAGAATTATCGCTCTGGCGCTGGTCTCCGTCATGCTCCTGGCCGGCGCCGGGTGTTGGGACCGGAAGGAGATCAACGATCTCAACGTGGTCACACTGATTGGCTTTGACCGCATCACCGATAGCGGCAACTCCCGGGTGCTCCTGACGGCGCGTATCCTGAAAAGCGGCGCCACGGGGGCGCCGGGGACGGCAGGCATGGGAGGGGGCGGCACGCCGCCCATCACCAGCCTGGCAGTCTCCGCTGAAGGAGAGACCGTTGCCGACGCCGCCAGAAACTTCTACCTGCGCTTCCCCCGGCAGCTCTACCTGGGCCATACCCTGGGGATCGTGATCGGGGAGGACCTGGCCAGGCAGGGGATCCAGCAGGTGATCGAATTTGCCGACCGCGACCCGCTGATCCGCTATCAGACGCAGGTGGTGGTCTGCGAGGGAACTGCGCTGGAGGCCATCCAGGCCTCACCCGAGTTCGAAACGTTAGCCGCCACGGAACTGGTAAAGATGATCGAGCATGATACCCAATTTGTTTCCAAGAGCGTGCCGGCGGACCTGTTTCAGGTGGTCTACGACCTGCTGACTCCGGGACGGGACGCGGCACTGCCGCGCATGCGCCTGTTCACACCGCCGGAGCAAGGCTCCAGCGTTCGCAAGGGGCCCCCGTCCGGTACCGTCGAGATCGACCAGGCAGGTAAAAAAGATGCGAATGGCGCAAAGACCGGGGAAAACGCCGGAGTGGCGCAGACAGCCGCCCCGGAGAAGAAAACCTTCAGCGTGGACGGCGCGGGAGTTTTCCAGGGGGATCGGCTGGCGGGCTGGTTGAACGGGAAGGAGAGCATGGGCGTGCTGTTCATCACCGGGCAGGCCCACGGCGGTGCCGTCCCCTTCGCCTTCCGGTCGCCGGAGAAGAACGCTTCCTTTGTCTTCTCTTACGCCAAAACAAAGATCAGCCCGGTGATCACCCCGGGCGGCATCACCGTCGAGGTCAGCATCAAGGGAGACGGAACGCTGAGTGAGGACGAAAATGCTGCTATCGATGTGATGAAGGAATCCGATGTCAAAGCCGCGCAGCAGCTGATCGATCAGGAGACGCAGCGCTACTGCCAGGAGGCGGTGGCCAAGTGCCAGTCGCTGCATTCCGACGCCTTCGGGTTCGGCGACCTGGTCCACCGCACCAACCCCGCCTTCTGGAAGCAGATCAGGGACCGGTGGCAGAATTATTACCCCACCGTGAAAGTCCAGGTCAAGGCTGACTTCACCATCGAAAATGCCGGGGCGAACAACAAGCCTGTCGAGGCACAATGAAAACTGCTATTATTACATCAACAAGGTGATCTGATGGAAATCAAAGAGAGGGGTGAAGTTATGCACTGGGAACAGAAGGGGAAGGCCAACACTGCCGCCACCGCGGAGCTGGCCCTGAAACGGGCGAAGGAATTGGGGATCAGGCAGATCGTGGTGGCCTCCAACAGCGGCTATGCGGCGGAACACTTTCTGAACAAGGGGGTCGATCTGATCTGCGTCACCCACCACATCGGCTTTATGAGCCCGGGCGAGGACGAGATGCCGCCCCAGGTAAGGCTGAGACTGGCCGAGCAGGGGGCCAGGGTACTGACCACCACTCACCTCCTGGCCGGGGTCGACCGGGCAGTGCGCAACAAGTTCGGCGGCCTCTACCCGGCGGAGATCGTCGCCCAGTCCCTGCGGATGCTCGGCCAAGGGGTCAAGGTCTGCGTGGAGATCGCCTGCATGGCCCTGGACGCCGGCCTCATCCCCTACGGGGCAGAGGTCATCGCCGTGGCCGGCTCGGCCACCGGGGCCGATACTGCCGTGGTGATCGCCCCCGCCCATTCCAACCAGTTCTTCGACACCAAGGTCAAGGAGATCATCTGCAAGCCCCGGGAGATCTGACCTACTCGGGGATCAGTTCAGGCGTTACAGGCTGCAGGATGGGCTTGGCCTGCGGGGCAGACATCCTTTTCTGCTTCTGGATGCCGCTGCTCCGCTCGATGTAGTAGTTGTCCTTGAGCAGCAGGCCGGAGACCGGAACGATCTGGTAGCCCTGCTGCTGCAGGGCGTCCAGGATCACCGGCAGGGCTTCCGGGGTGTACTTGGCGTTGTTGTGGAAGAGCACGATCGCCCCGGGCTTGATATTTTTCAACACCCGCTCAGTGATCGCCTCCTTGCCGATATCCTGCCAGTCCAGGGAGTCCACACTCCACTGGATCGCTTCGAAGCCGCTGCTGCGGGCGGTCTGCAGCACCAGGTTGTTGTACTCGCCGAAGGGTGGCCGGAACAAAGTGGCGTGCTTGCCCGTCAGGTTGTAGATCAGGGCATCGTTCTCCACCAACTCCTTCTTGATCTCCACCCCCGACAGCGAGCTACAGTGCGGGTGGGTCAGGCTGTGGTTGCCGATCTCGTGCCCCTCGGCAGCGATGGCCTTCACCATCTCCGGGTACTTCTTGACCCAGATCCCGGTCAGGAAAAAGGTGGTCTTCACGTGATGCTGCTTTAATATTTCTAACAGCTTGGGAGTGTCATCGGCCCCCCAGGCCGCGTCAAAGGAGATGGCCACCTTCTTCTCTCCTGTGTCTACCGAGTAGATCGGCACGTCACGCTGCTGGCGAGCCGATGCCCTGCTTACCTGACCTGCCAGGCCCGTCGCCAACAGCAGTCCGGCGCCGAGGATCACTACGAACAGCCCCCACCTGAACAGATCGCACCGTCTCATCACGACCCAGCGCACGGCCAGCACCTCCATTTTTTTGCTACCAATATTGTATTCCCGGTCATCATACTTCATACACGAGAATATATATGCAGGAATAAGGCATCTGCAGTATAATTGAACCAGTCGCCAAACAGGCCCTGTACTATAGGAGATGGAACTATGCTCACGGGCTGCTACTGCCAGCCGATGATCAGCGAGAACTGCCACGAAAAAGAGAGCTTCTGGGAACAGCCTCGCTATTTTTACCGCGTCACCACCCGGATGGCCCTCCACAGTCCCATCACCTATGCTGAAGACATCGCCAGGGCGATGATGGAAGCCAAGACCAAGGGCTTAATCATCAAGACGAGCCCGCTGATCCTGCTGAAGAGCGGACTCTTCCGGGGCGAGATCTTCCTGGAGATCAACCCGCCCAGGGATACGGCCGAGTGCCGGGAGCAGGGCGATGACGCCTCCTGCCGTAAACTGCAGGGCGCCTTCTACACAGTAGTCACCAAAGCCCCGCCCTTCCAGATGGGCACCGTGGTTGATAAACTGACGCGAGATTTAAAAAAGAGGGGGCGCAAGGTGCGGGACCTGTACCTGTGCCTGGCCACCTGCCCCGCCTGCAGCAGGGATAAGGGCAACCAGACAGTGATCTTCGCCCACCTGGAACCCCAACAAGCCTGATTGACCAACCTCCTGGTTGCCCAGCATCCTGATCGTCAGCCTATACGACCCCGCCTCCAACCTGCCGGATACCGTTCAGGCGATTCCCTGCCGCCGGAAGCAACCCCTGGATATTTTGTTCTGACAGCCCCTGAAACAGCCAAAAACATCGTTATTTTACAAAGAATTTGGTTAAACTTGTGTTAAGGCGCAAAAAAGGTATTGACAATCAGTGCCTGTATTTGTATATTTATCAATAGGTTATTAGCACTCAACCATGACGAGTGCTAATAGATTACAGTTTTTTACCATTTTGAGGAGGGTTGTTGCAAATGCTCAAACCACTAGGTGACCACGTGCTGGTAAAGCCCCTGTCCAAGGAGGAAAAAACCGTCGGAGGGATCATCCTTCCTGACACCGCCAAGGAAAAACCCCAAGCTGGAGAAGTGATCGCGGTAGGGCCTGGCCGGCTCCTGGACAACGGAACCCGGGTCCAACCTGAGGTCAAGGTCGGAGACCAGGTGATCTACGCCAAGTACGGCGGGTCCGAGATCAAGCTCGACAGCGACGAGTACCTGATTTTGCGGGAGACCGACATTCTCGCCATCAAGGAGTAGCTATTCCTAAACCTGATTAAACCTAAACCAAGGAGGCTAAGAATTTATGGCTGCCAAGCAAATAATCTTCAATGTCGACGCCAGGAAGAAACTGGAAAGAGGCGTCAACATCGTCGCCGAGGCGGTTAAAACCACCCTCGGACCCAAAGGCCGGAACGTAGTGCTGGAAAGGAAGTTTGGCTCCCCGACCATCACCAAGGACGGCGTCACCGTAGCCAAGGAGATCGAGCTGGAGGATCCCTATGAGAACATGGGCGCCCAGCTCTGTAAAGAAGTCGCTTCCAAGACCAACGAGATCGCCGGCGACGGCACCACCACCGCCACCGTGCTCGCCCAGGCGATCGTCAACGAGGGCCTGAAGAACGTCACCGCCGGGGCCAACCCGATCTTCCTGAAGCGCGGCATCGACCGGGCGGTCGAGAAAGCCGTCGAGGAAATGAAGAAACACAGCATCACCGTGGAGACCAAGGAATCCATCGCTCACGTCGCCGCCATCGCTGGCAACGATAAGGAGATCGGTGATCTGATTGCCGAGGCCATGGACAAGGTCGGCAAGGATGGCGTGATCACCGTCGAGGAATCCAAGAGTATCGAGACCCTGGTGGAAGTGGTCGAAGGGATGGAGTTCGACCGCGGCTACACCTCTGCCTACTTCGTCACCAACAACGAGACCATGGAAGTAGAGCTGGATGAACCCTACATCCTGATCTACGAGAAGAAGATCGGCGCCATCAACGACTTCCTCCCGCTGCTGGAGAAGGTAGTGCGCTCCGGCAAGCAGCTGCTGATCATCGCCGAGGATGTCGAGGGCGAGGCCCTGGCCACCCTGGTGGTCAACAAGCTGCGGGGCATCCTGCACGGCGCTGCCGTCAAGGCCCCGGCCTTCGGCGACCGCCGCAAGGCCATGCTGGATGACATCGCCATCCTCACCGGCGGCACCTTCATCTCCGAGGATATGGGCTACAAGCTGGAGAACGTTGACCTGACCATGCTCGGCCAGGCCAAGAAGATCAAAATTAGCAAAGAAAAGACCACCATCGTCGAGGGCTACGGCAAGTCCGAAGACGTCAAGGCCCGGGTCAACCAGATCAAGGCCCAGATCGAGGATACCACCTCCGACTACGACAAGGAGAAGCTGCAGGAGCGCCTGGCGAAACTGGCCGGCGGCGTGGCCGTAGTCAAGGTTGGCGCAGCCACCGAGACCGAACTGAAAGAGAAGAAGCACCGGATCGAGGACGCCCTGTCCGCCACCCGGGCTGCTGTCGAGGAGGGCATCATTCCCGGCGGCGGCGTCACCCTGGTGAACATCATCCCGGCCCTGAACGAGCTCCAGGCCGAGGGCGACGAGCTGGTAGGCATCCGCATCGTCCGCCGGGCTCTGGAGGAGCCGCTGCGCCAGATCGCTGAGAACGCCGGGCTGGAAGGCTCTGTGGTGATTCAGCGGATCAAGAGCGAGAAGCCGGGCTTCGGCCTCGACGCCATGAACGAGGAGTACGTGGACATGATCAAGGCCGGCATCGTCGACCCGCTGAAGGTGACCAGGAGCGCCCTGCAGAACGCTGCCAGCATCGCCTCCATGCTGCTGACCACCGAAGCCCTGGTCTCGGAGATCCCGCAGAAGAAAGACTCCATGCCCTCGATGCCGCCGGGCGGTATGGGCGGTATGGGCGGTATGGACTACTAACAAACAGGGACGGCGTTCACTCGCCTCCGCTTACAAAGCCTCCCGGCTCTGCCGGGAGGCTTTTTTTAACAGGGCACACTATTAGCTTAATGAATATGGGATCCAAACAAGTGGCAAAGCTGGGGTCATCTACTTGTACCTAGAGGAAAACGGCGATGACCAGCACCACCACATGCCAGGTCTGGTCGATCATGGTAACCAGCCAGGGAGAGGAGTTAGACACGGTAATATAGCGCGTCCAGAATGCCACGATCCCCCTCCGGTCTAACAAAAAATGGGTCAAAAAGATCAGGGTGATGCCCTGCCAGGATAACCCCCCGGCGATGAGCGCCATTAAAGAAACGGCAGCAGTATAGACCGCGGTATGAACAAGCAAGGGCAGGAAGTGCGTACTCTTGTTTTCCGCCATCCAGCGGTTCTGCAGCAGAAAGTCGCCGATCAGGTGACCGACCAGGAGACAATCGAACAATGTCATCACTTAACTGATTGCACCGCCCCGTAATAAGAATCGCTACTATTCCATTCCGTAATCGCCCACCGTGTACACGCCTACCGGCAGGGTGAAACCCTTGACCTCCGCCTGTCCCACATACCGGAGGCCCAGCGACTGCTGCAACGCCTCGTCCAGCAGATTGACCGACCGTTCGCTGATGATGATCAGCGTCCCGAAGGTCTTGGTCAGGCCCTCCACCCTGGACGCCAGGTTCACGTCCTCCCCGATCACGGTGTAGTCCATCCGCTCCGGGCTGCCCACGTTCCCCACCAGCACACTGCCGGAGTTGATCCCCACGCCCACGTTCAGGGGCTGCGCCCCCTGGGCCGCCCATACCTGGTTCAGCTGCCGGACCT
>JBEKKU010000039.1:0-16794 GCA_050010575.1 Thermacetogeniaceae bacterium
GCGCCGGCCTGATCGGTGGTCTCGGTGTGGCTCCCGGAGCCAACATCGGGGATCAGATAGCACTCTTCGAACCCGTGCACGGGAGCGCCCCTAAATACACCGGGATGGACAAAGTCAACCCTCTGGCTACCATTCTGTCCGGCGTCCTGATGCTCAAGCACCTGGGGGAGAATGAGGCTGCCGCCCGCGTCAACCGAGCCGTGGAGGCGGTATTGATCGAGGGCAAAACACTGACTTACGACCTCGGTGGCAGCGCCAAGTCTTCGGAGATGGCCAGGGCCATAGCCGAAAAGCTTTAGCGTTTGGAGGGGCGCTTCGTCCCATGCTTCCTTTTAACCACGGTGGTGACGATAACTGGCGGTTAGCTATCGGATAAAAGTGCAAAAGAGATGTCGATGATGAGCAATTTCTTGAATATGAAAGAACCGGTGAATACCTGGACCCACTTTGCCACTTTTCTGGCTGCTATTGCCGGACTGGTATTTATCGTGGCCATGACCCACAGGGACGCCGCCAGGCTGATCCCCATGACGATCTATGGGGTGAGCGTGATCACCCTGTTCGGGGCCAGTTCCCTTTATCATTGGGCCAAAACGACGCCGCCCAGGGAATTGCTTCTGAAAAAACTTGATCACGTTTCCATCTATTTTCTGATTGCCGGTTCGTATACCCCGTTGTTTTACTTTGCGCTGTCAGGATCCTGGAGATGGGCCATGCTGGGCGCGGTCTGGGGTGTCGCTGTCATCGGGATGCTGATAAAGTTGTGGTTTATCGGACTGCCCCGCTGGATCTCCACGGTCTTCTATCTGCTGATGGGTTGGATCGCCATCGTGCCCTTTGTCCAACTGGCGCATACACTATCACATCTGGTCCTCTCCTTGATGATCGGCGGTGGGGTGGCTTATTCCGCCGGGGCTGTGATTTACGCCACCAAGTGCTGCAACTTCTGGCCGCGCCGCTTTGGCTTCCACGAGATCTTTCACCTGTTCGTCAGTGCCGGATGTGTCACCCACTTCATCATGATGCTGGTTCTGGTGGGATTGATCAGGCTGTAACAACAATGCAATGACACTCCAGAAGAAGCCAAAACCGGTTAGAACGGGTATATTCTCTGATAAAACACTGCATACTAAGCTCGGTGTAAGCGGCAACGGTAACTTGGAGTGGAAATACCGCTGCAAAAGTATTGGCAGGAAGATAAGCTCTAGATGTTCCTGCGTCGCAGCGCAGGCAGCGACCTTCTATAACTCCCAAAGGGGAGATTATTTTTTTAGGAGATGCAGTCGATGCGCATATTGATGCTTTCCTGGGAATTTCCTCCCCGTAGTGTGGGCGGACTTTCCCAGCATGTCTATGACCTTGCTACGGCCCTGGTGCAGGCCGGCGAAGAGGTTCACCTGATCACCTGTGCTGCTGAGAAAGCTCAGGCCCGGGAGACCATTAACGGCATTCACGTCTACCGGGTCAATCCCTATAACCTCTCAGCCCCTGACTTCGTGACCTGGGTCCTGCAACTCAACCTGAGCATGGTGGAGTTTGCGGTCTCCCTGATCAACTCGATGGCTGATCTCGACCTGATCCATGCCCATGACTGGCTGGTGGCCTATGCCGGCAGGGCTCTGAAACACGCCTACAGGATCCCTCTGATTGCTACCATTCATGCCACTGAATATGGCCGCAACCAGGGGCTTCACAATGACCTGCAGCGCTATATCGGCGATGTGGAATGGTGGCTGGTGTACGAGGCGTGGCGGGTAATTGTTTGCAGCAGTTACATGGCCAAGGAGTTGCAACGGGTTTTTCAGGCCCCTGTGGATAAGCTGCGGATCGTTCCCAACGGGGTTGACCTGAAGCGCTACCAGCGGACCGGTCGATCACTATCCCGCCCCCTCTTCGCCGCTCCGGACGAGAAGATCGTCCTGTTTGTGGGGCGACTGGTACAGGAGAAGGGCGTCCACTTGCTGATCGAGGCGATCCCGAAGATCCTCCATTATTACTCCGGTGTCAAGTTCATCATCGCCGGGCGAGGGCCGGCAGAGGATTATTTGAAAAATAAGGCCATGGACCTGGGGATCGCCAATCGCATCTATTTTACCGGCTATATCGACGACGAGATCAGGGATTTTCTCTACCAGGAAGCGGAAGTAGCTGTTTTCCCCAGCCTCTATGAACCCTTCGGAATGGTAGTCCTGGAGGCTATGGCGGCCAAGACCCCGGTGGTGGTAGCGGATGTGGGCGGCCTGTCGGAGATCGTCACTCACGGGACCAACGGGCTGAAATTCTATCCCGGAAATCCCCTCTCATTGGCGGATAATGTTCTGCGCCTGCTCCATGAGCCGGACCTGGCGTCCCGGATAGCGGCGACCGCCAAACAGGAGATCCACAAGCTGTATACCTGGCAGGAGATCGCCAGGCGGACCCAGTTGGTCTATGCCGAGGTCAAGGATGATTATGAGGCCAGTGCCTGGAAGACGGACTCGTGGCTCTGCGGCATCGACAGACTGAAGTGTGTCCGAAATTCGGTCAGCAACATGGGAAGATATAATATGCCCGGCTACCAGTTCCAGGCGCTAGAGGGCGCCAGACAGGAGAGCAACTTGGACGAGCATTGACCCGGGTTAGGAGATGACTGTAAATAATGAGATCCAAAAGACCTCATTCTTTAAAATAAGGTCTATAGTCCTGCAGGAATATGGTAAATATTATGGAACTTACTATTAATAACTAATCTTGATAACGTAACAGTGCTGCTACCAGGTATGATTGCACTTTGCTATCTGGACAACAGCAGGTCATCACCCAAGTCTGAAAATAGCCCAGTGTTTTTTAATTTCAGATTTATAAAAAGGCGGCATTAGGATGAGAGACCGCGACAAGACCAAAGAGCAGCTCATCAAGGAGCTGGCTGAAACGCGCCGGCGCTACGAAAAGTTAAAGGCGCTGTCTAAAGGCACGGCCGGCTCTGACCAGTTGACAAACACTCGAGGCAAGGTGATCGCCATCAACGGCAGCTCGCACCAGGAGAGCGCATTGAGCCGGGACGCCTCCGAACTGCAGGCGATCTTTAAAGCACTTCCAGATCTCTACTTCCAACTTGACTCTCAGGGGACGATCCTGGACCTGAGAGTAGGCCGGGAGTCAGATTTATACCTGTCCTATGAGATGCTGATGGGGAGGAGGATACAGGATGCCCATCCCAGGGTGGGGAAGCAATTCGATCAGGCGATCCGCCAGGTGCTTGAGAACAAGTCTCTGGCTGTAATCGAGTACTCCATCGCCCGCCTCCCGAATGAGCAGTTCTACGAGGCCAGGCTGGCGCCCCTCGGTGAGGACCAGGTCATCGTGGTGATTCGCAACATCACGGAGCGCAAACAGGCTGAGGAGCAGTTAAAATTCCTGAGTTTTCATGATCCCCTCACCAAGCTGTACAATCGGGCCTACTTTGAACAGGAGATGCAGCGGCTGGAAAGAGGCCGGTCTTTTCCGGTAGGCATCATTGTCTGTGATATGGATGCTCTCAAGCTGGCAAACGATACATTGGGGCATAACACCGGGGATATCATGCTGATTAAGGCGGCCAACATTATCAAAAATACCTTGCGCCAGGGAGAAATTGTGGCTCGTATCGGGGGCGACGAATTTGCTGCGATCCTGCCCGTCAACGATAGGCAGGTGCTGGAAAGCGTTTGCGACCGGATTCGCGCTACCGTTGACGCCTATAATGCAACCGATCCGAAACTGCCTATAAGCATATCTGTCGGGTGTGCCATCTGCAGTGACGCTTTGGAGAGCATGTATGCCCTCTTCAAGGAAGCGGACAGCAATATGTACCGGGAGAAGCTGAGCCGCAGCAGAACGGCCAGCAGCGCCATTGTCAAGACCCTGATGAAAATATTGAAAGCGAGAGGCATCACCGCGGAGGAACAGATAGCCAGGATTCAGGAGTGGGTCACTCATTTGGCCGGCACTATTGGCCTGGGCAGGCAGAGCTTGACCGATCTGGACCTGCTGGCAAGGTTTCATGACATTGGGCGAATCGGAGTGCCCAGTCACATTCACAACAAACCAGGGCCGCTTAGCCCCGAGGAAATTACTGAGATGCGCCGCCACTGTGAGATTGGCTACCGGATTGCCCGGTCATCGTCGGAACTCGCCCCTATTGCCGATTGGATTCACAAACATCACGAATGGGTTGATGGCAACGGCTACCCGTTAGGTCTGAGGGGGGACGAGATCCCTATAGAGTGCCGGGTCATAGCTATTGCCTACGCCTATGAAGCCATGACCAACGGCCGCCCCTACAGGAAGGCCATGCCCCCGAAGGCGGCCTTTGCGGAGCTTGAAAGATGCGCCGGCACCCAGTTCGACCCGGTCCTGGTGGCGGAGTTTCTGAAATTATACCGGCGTAACCCGATGCAGAAGGCTACCTAGAACAAGACTGGCATCTCTCTGGTGATACTACCTGGCCCTTTGCTGCTGCCTTCGCTGCAAATTCCCCCGAGCTTTGATACCTGCTGGCGCCTTCGATAAAAACAAAGGACTGGACAATCTGTTTGATCTCCTCAAGCATCTGAGCCTCTTTTTCTAAATGCTCGGCACTCAGTTCGCCAACCGATATAATATAGGCTTTACCCTGGAACAGAAAATATTTCATAATTTGAAACGTACGGGATTTTCCAGGGCAGCTATGCGCCAATTCAAAAGTGGCGGCATGAAATTGTTCATCGATATAGTATCTGATCAGTTCCTGCTTGTTTAGATAGTAATCGAGCAACCGTTCAAAGTAGCCTATGGAGTCTATGTCGTCCGTCTGTTTTATCAGCAACTCGATCTTGGGACGAAACATACCCGCCGCCTTGGTGGGGCTGAAGCTGGAAATGGACCCGGAGGCGTTAGGTTCGGAGATCTCGGAATGGTCAAGGGCATCGACCTTCCAGCCCTCCGGTAGATAGACCTTGAAACCCCTCTCTTTGTTGTAGAATAGGTGAGGGTTCTTTTCATAGCGCAGGAGAATGCTCTGGCGCCTGGGGATGATTACGGTGGTGGCGGTAGAGCGCACCATGTATTCGTAAATAATATTGATTATTTTGGGCGCATGCATGATCATCCACCTCCGCGAATCTATTCGTATGCCCACCTGTTACATGATCCTTGATAGCCTCCATGCGTTGGCCTCAAGAACCGGCCGCACAGAAAAACTGTCAGTTTGATTGTAAGGCAGGGGCCGGTTAAAAAGCTGTGAAGATATGAGCGTCCCAGGTTAAAAAAAAATAAAAATCGCCTGCTGGCAAAACTCCCTTCAGAAGTCCGCATATTAATGCTTTTTTTATTTCCCCCCGCCTTTTTTTAACCCCTTTTTTACCTGCATGCTGTTAGAATGAAGATGCTCCAATATCTGCTGGCACAACGGCAAATACTATAGCAGCAGGTTCTTGCCAGTGCCTGCCGGGTAGTCTATAGTTTATCGATACAAGGGAGGAACAGTATATGTTTGATCTAATTTTAGGAGGCGTCACCACGGTCGGCCTATTGGCCTTCCTGGTTTACTGCATGATCAAAGCGGAGGTCTTGTAGATGAAAAGTACGGACTTGCTGCAATTAGGGTTTTTCATCGTCCTTTTTCTATTGCTGGCGTGGCTTCTGGGGTGGTATATGGCCAGGGTCTATACTGGTGCGCGCACTTTTTTAGATCCGATACTGCGCCCGGTGGAGAGGCTCTTCTACCGGGTATCCGGAGTCAGTCCAGAACATGAGATGGGCTGGCTGGAATATGCCGCAGCCGTCTTGATCTTCAATATTCTCGGGATAGCGCTGCTTTTTCTGCAACTGCTGGTTCAGGGATATCTGCCGTTCAATCCCCAGCACTTCCTGGGGATGAAGTGGGACCTGGCGCTGAACACGGCAGTGAGCTTTGTCACCAACACCAACTGGCAGGCCTATAGCGGAGAGTCTGCCATGAGCTACCTGACCCAGATGTACGGCCTGACGGTACATAACTTTGTCTCGGCGGCCACCGGCATGGCGGTGGCGATCGCCCTGATCCGCGGCCTGATCCGGCGTCAGGGCAACTCCATCGGCAACTTCTGGGTCGACCTGACCCGCTCCGTGCTCTATATCCTGCTTCCGCTGGCGATTATCTTCGCCCTGATCCTGGTCCCGCAGGGTGTGATCCAGACTTTACATCCCTACGCGACAGTCCAGACCCTGGAGGGGGCGCAGCAGACCATCGCCGTGGGGCCGGTGGCCTCCCAGGAGGCGATCAAACTGTTGGGCACCAATGGCGGTGGTTTCTTCAACGCCAACTCCGCTCACCCCTTTGAAAACCCCACGCCATTGACCAATCTCCTGGAGATGCTGGCCATCTTCCTTATCTCTGCGGGGCTGGTTTTCACCTTCGGGCACATGGTGGGGGACCGGCGCCAGGGGCATGTCATCCTGGGGGCGATGCTGCTGATGTTCGTGGTCTTCCTGGGTGTCTGCTATTACAACGAGGCTGCAGGCAACCCGCTGGTCAGCGCCCTTCACGTCAGCAGCCCGACAGCCATGGAGGGCAAGGAGGTGCGCTTCGGCATCGCCAATTCCGCCCTGTTCGCCACAGTGACCACCGCCACCTCCTGCGGTGCTGTCAACACCATGCACGACAGCCTCACCCCGCTCGGCGGCTTTGTTCCCATGCTGCAGATGAAACTGGGCGAGGTGGTTATCGGTGGTGTCGGAGCCGGCCTGTACGCCATGATGATCTTTGTTCTGCTGACCGTGTTCATTATCGGCTTGATGGTCGGCCGCACACCGGAGTACCTGGGCAAAAAGATCGAATCCATGGAGATCAAGATGGGAATACTGGCGATCCTGCTGCCGTCGGCCTGTATCCTGATCGGCGCCGCTATCGCCTGCGTGACGAAAGCCGGCACATCCTCGATCCTCAATCCAGGGCCGCACGGCCTGAGTGAGATCCTCTACGCCTGGGCCTCGGGCGCAGCCAACAACGGCAGCGCCTTCGCCGGTCTGAACGCCAACACCATCTTCTACAACTTGGGCTTGTCCCTCGATATGTTCATCGGCCGTTTCGGGGTAATCATACCAGTGTTGGCGATTGCCGGGTCGCTGGTGAAAAAGAAGATCGTCCCGTCGGGCCCGGGCACCTTCCAGACTACCGGCCCCTTCTTTGCTGTGGTGCTGGCGGCTGTGGTAATCATTGTAGGGGCGCTGACCTTCTTCCCGGCCCTGGCATTGGGGCCTCTGGTGGAACATTTGTTGATGTGGTCCGGAAAAGTCTTTTAGTAGGGGGACAGAACAATGGCAGAGATGCATGACTTGGCAAAACAACAGCATAAGGGGTTCGACGGCCAGATGCTGTGGCAGGCGATCCTCAATTCCTTTCCCAAGCTGAACCCCGCGCTTTTATGGCATAACCCGGTGATGTTCGTGGTCGAGGTGGGGGCTGCCCTGATCACCTTCTTTATCATCCGCGACCTGGTTATCGGTCACCTGGCAAGCATCTGGCTCAACATACAGATCGCCATCTGGCTCTGGATCACGGTGCTCTTCGCCAACTTTGCGGAGGCAGTGGCCGAAGGGCGCGGCAAGGCCCAGGCGGACGCCCTGCGCCGGACGCGCAGCGAGACCATAGCAACCAAGCTAATCGGTGACAAGACAGAAAAGGTGCCTGCTTCCTCCCTGCGCAAGGGGGATGTGGTATACGTGGAGGCCGGAGAGTTCATCCCTGGCGACGGCGAGATCATCGAGGGGATCGCCTCGGTCGACGAGAGCGCTATCACCGGTGAATCCGCCCCGGTGATCCGGGAGTCGGGCGGTGACCGCAGCGCCGTCACCGGTGGCACCAAAGTACTCTCTGACTGGATCAAGGTGAAGATCACCGCCAATCCGGGCGAGACCTTCCTCGACCGCATGATCCGGCTGGTGGAGGGGGCCAGGCGGCAGAAGACGCCGAACGAGATCGCCCTGATCATCCTGCTGATCGGCCTCACCATCATCTTCCTGCTGGCCTGTGCCACCCTGGAGCCCTTCGCCATCTACTCGGGCAGCCCGGTCTCGATTCCGGTATTACTTGCCCTATTGGTCTGCCTGATCCCCACCACCATCGGCGGTTTGCTGAGCGCCATCGGCATCGCCGGAATGGACCGCATGCTGAAACGGAACATGCTCGCCATGTCCGGCCGGGCGGTGGAGGCGGCAGGCGATGTGGATGTCCTGCTGCTCGACAAGACCGGCACGATCACCCTGGGCAACCGCATGGCCACCGAATTCGTGCCTGCTCCGGGCGTACCGGTGGAGAGGCTGGCGGATGCCGCCCAACTCTCCTCCCTGGCTGACGAGACTCCGGAGGGGCGGAGCATCGTGGTGCTGGCCAAGAACGAGTACCAGCTGCGACAGCGCGATCTGACCAGCCTGAACGCCACCTTCGTCCCCTTCAGCGCCATGACCCGGATGAGCGGGGTGGATATAGAGGGAAGAGAGATCCGCAAGGGAGCCATCGATGCTATCGGAGCGTATCTGATTAGCAAGGGAGGCGCCCTGTCGCCCGAGGTCAAAGCGATTGCGGTGGGGATCTCCAAGCAGGGCAGTACGCCCCTGGTGGTGGCGGAAAACGGCCAGGCTCTGGGCGTGATTCACCTCAAGGACATCGTCAAGGGCGGCATCAAGGAGCGCTTCGCCGAACTGCGCCGTATGGGTATCAAGACGATCATGATCACCGGAGACAACCCGATCACCGCCGCGGCCATCGCTGCCGAGTCCGGCGTGGATGATTTTCTGGCCGAGGCCAACCCGGAGGCCAAGCTGAAACTGATCCGGGAGTACCAGGCTCAAGGGCACCTGGTGGCCATGACCGGTGACGGCACCAACGACGCCCCGGCCCTGGCCCAGGCGGACGTCGGCGTGGCCATGCATACTGGCACGCAGGCAGCCAAGGAGGCCGGCAACATGGTCGATCTGGACAGCAACCCCACCAAGCTGATGGATGTAGTAGAGATCGGCAAGCAACTTTTAATCACCCGGGGCTCACTGACCACCTTCAGCATCGCCAATGATGTGGCCAAGTACTTCGCCATCATCCCGGCCATGTTTACGGTAACCTACCCGGAGCTGGGGCAATTGAACATTATGAGGCTGGCGACGCCCCAGAGCGCCATCCTCTCAGCAGTGATCTTCAATGCCCTGATCATCGTGGCCCTAGTGCCTCTGGCCTTGAAGGGAGTGGCCTACCGTCCGCTGGGCGCCAACGCTATCCTGAAGCGCAACATGCTGATCTACGGCGTGGGCGGGTTGATCATTCCCTTCATCGGAATCAAGCTGATCGACATGCTTCTGGTACTGACGCACCTGTCGTAATCAGAGTATTTAAAGAAAGGAAGCGTAACCATGATTAGAAAACAGTTGCTTGTCAGCCTGATCATGTTGATAGCCTTCACCATCCTGGAGGGGATCATCTATCCTCTGGCTATCACCGGTCTGGCGCAGCTCTTTTTCCCTCACCAGGCCAACGGATCGCTGATTTCTGAAAATGGCAAGATCGTTGGCTCCGAACTGATCGGACAGAGCTTCACCGGCCCCCGCTACTTCCACGGACGTCCTTCAGCGGCCGGAAACAACGGCTACGATGCCACCAGTTCGGCAGGCTCCAACCTGGGCCCTACCAGCAAGACGCTGATGAATAACATCGCCAAGCTGGCCAAACAGGTCCGCGAGGAGAACGGCCTGCCTTCCGACGCCCCGGTGCCTGCCGACCTGGTCACTGCCTCGGCAAGCGGCCTCGATCCGGATATCTCACCGGACTCCGCCTTCCTGCAGGCGCCGCGGGTGGCCAAGGCCAGGAATCTGCCGGAAGATCAGGTGCGGGCGCTGGTCACAAGCAATATAGTAGGACGGCAGTGGGGCTTTCTGGGTGAGCCACGGGTCAACGTTCTGAAGCTCAATCTGGCCCTGGATCGGCTGGGGCCTTGAACCAGCACTTGGATAAATTATGTCGCAGCAGGAAGAAAACTTGGCGGCGTTGAACAAGGTTAAAAAAGATGGGACGGTTTTGAGATGAACGAGAAACGAGCCGATCCGGATGCGATTCTGGCCAGTATCAAAGAGGACGGCCGCGGCACCCTGACAGTGTTTCTGGGCGCGGCGGCGGGCGTCGGTAAAACCTTTGCCATGCTTGAGACCGCGCGGGAGCGCCTGGATGAGGGCCTGGATGTACTGGTGGGCTGGGTGGAGACCCATGGCCGGGCTGATACAGAGGCGTTACTTAAAGGATTGACGGTGATCCCTCCCCGCCATCTGGAATACCAGAACAGAGCCTTTGACGAGATGGACTTGGATACCCTGCTGGCCCGCAGGCCTAAGATCGTCCTGGTGGATGAGTTGGCCCACACCAATATTCCCGGGTCGCGCCATACCAAGCGCTACCAGGACGTGGAGGAATTACTGGCGGCCGGGATCGATGTCTATACCACCTTGAACATCCAACACCTGGAGAGCCTGAACGATGTAGTCGCCCAGATTACCGGCATCAGCGTGAGAGAGACAGTGCCGGACAAGATGCTGGAAAAGGCCGAGATCCAACTGGTTGATGTGCCTCCGGAGGAATTGATCCAGCGTTTTAAGGACGGCAAGGTCTATGTCGCTGACAAGGCTGCCGAAGCCCTGCGCAAGTTCTTCCGCCCGGGCAACATCAATGCCCTGAGGGAACTGGCATTGCGCCATACGGCACGCCGGATCGATCACCAGTTGGAAACATACATGAGGGCACATGCCATCGAGGGCCCCTGGTCTGCCGGAGAGAAGGTGATGGTATGTATCAGCCCCAGCCCCTTTGCTGCCAGGTTGATTCGCCTGGCCCGGCGCATGACTGCCAATATGCAGGCGGAGTGGTTTGCTGTCTATGTGGATACACCCCGTCAAGTGCCTGCCAATGAAACCGAACATGCCCGCTTGACAAAAAACATTCAGTTGGCAGAAGAGCTGGGGGCCGAGACCGTCACCATCACAGGGGATGATGTAGCCCAGGAGATATTGGAGTTTGCCAAAAAACATAACATTACCCAGATTATCATCGGGAAACCCCTAAAGTCACTTTTCTGGGAGTGGCTGCACGGCTCAGTGGTAGATAAAGTGATCAAGCGCAGCGATGGGATCAGCGTTCATGTGATTTCCGGGAAGGCGCAGCATAACGCCACCGCTCAACCGCCGCTGAACAGTGAACCAGTCCGAACCTTCCCTTATACTGCCATTTTGCTCATGATAGCACTGATCACGGCTTTTGCCTTTTACCTCGGCGCCTATCTAGGCCTGGTCAATATCGCCATGCTCTACCTGTTGCCGGTCTTGCTCAGCGCCGTGGTCTGGGGATCATACTATGCGGTTGCAGCGGCGATTCTCGGCATCATCTGCTTTGATTTCTTCTTTGTGCCTCCTACATATAGCTTTACGGTGGCTGATATCCGTTACCTGCTCAGTTTTGCCATATTCCTCGTGGTAGCACTATTGACAGGCCAGCTATCAGGCCGCCTGCGCCAGTACATCAAACAGGCCCGGCAACGAGAAACCAGGACCTCCGCCTTATATGCCCTGAGCCGGGATATAGCCGCCACCAACGAATTGGAACGGGTATTGGACTACGTCATTAAGAAGGTTTCCGAGAGCGCCGAAGGGCAGGCGGTGATCCTGCTGCCCAACAAGGAGAACAAGCTGATCGTGCAGGCAAAATCCGATGGGCAGCAAGAGATCCTGGTTGACGAAAATGAGAGAGCGGTAGCTATCTGGGCTTTTGAACATGGACTGGTTGCTGGCAGGGGAACGGATACGCTGGCGGGCGCCGACTGCACTTATATACCCATACATACGGAGCAGGGGGTTCTTGGCATTTTAGGGATCAGGACTAAGGATTCAAAACCCCTCTCGCCAGAGCAGCGCAGGTTGGTGGAGGCATTCGCCAATCTTACCGCCATCGGCATCAGCCGCATCCAACTGGTGGAACAGGCCAAAAAGGCCCACTTACTGGCGGAGTCGGAACGGCTGCATGCAGCCCTGTTCAATTCCATCTCCCATGAATTGCGTACACCTCTGACCTCGATCATCGGAGCGGTGACCGGACTGGTAGATGAGGACGAGATATACAGCCCCGCGGCGCGTCAGGACCTGCTACAAACTATCAAGCAGGGCGCTTTACGCATGAACCGGCTGGTCAACAATCTGTTGGACATGGCCCGGGTGGAGAGCGGCTATCTTCAGTTAAACAAGGAGTGGTGCGACCTGCAGGACCTGATCGGCGTCGCTGCTGGCCGGGTTGATGCCTTACGCAGCCGTTCAATGAAGATCGTTGCCGCGCCAGACCTGCCCCTGGTGCTGATCGATTTTGTGCTGATCGAGCAGGTGCTGGTCAACCTGCTGGACAATGCTGCCAAATACTCCAAGCCGGGCACCACCATCACCATCACGGCAGATCGCGGCGACAAGGAACTGGCGGTTGCTGTAGCTGATCAGGGCCCCGGTATCCCCGAAGATGATCGGGAGTTGGTTTTTGATAAATTTTACCGGCTGCGGACCTCTCGCCAGATCGGCGGTACCGGCCTCGGCCTGACTATCTGCAAGGCGATTGTCGATGCCCATGGCGGGCGCATCTGGGTGGACGGAAACCCTGGCGGGGGCGCTCTGATCACTTTTACTCTGCCCTTGGACAAAGTGGCTCCCGGGGATGTCCCTGAGCCAGAAATGATGGAAAAGACGGATAACGGTCATGGAGACTAAAGGCGCCCGGATCCTGATCATCGACGATGAACCCCAGATGCGTCGCCTGCTCAAGGTGGCCCTGACTGCTCACGGATATGAAACCAGAGAAGCCGCAACCGGGCGTGAGGGAATCGAGCAATCCGCCATCTTTCGCCCCGACCTGATCATCCTGGATTTGAGCCTGCCAGATCTGGATGGCATTGAGGTGGTTCGGCAACTGCGGGAGTGGACGCAGACGCCGGTGATTATTCTATCCGTGCGAGAGCAAGAAAACGATAAGATCGCCGCTCTGGATGCCGGGGCTGATGATTACGTGACCAAACCTTTCAGCATGGGGGAACTGCTGGCCCGGATCCGGACTGCCCTGAGGCACGCTTCGGGCGCTCAAAATGAGCCGGTTTTGACCTTCGAAAGCCTGGCTATCGATCTGACCCGCAGGCAGGTGCTGGTTGACAACAAGGAGATTAAACTGACCCCTACCGAATATGAATTGTTGCGCACTCTGGCGTCCAATGCCGGACGGGTGCTCACTCACCGGCAACTGATGCGGACGGTCTGGGGCCCTGCATATGAACAGGAGACTAACTATCTGAGGGTCTATATCAGGCAGTTGCGCCACAAGATCGAGCCGGACCCCGCGCGGCCACGGCATATTATTACCGAGCCCGGGGTGGGCTACCGTTTTCTGTAATGGATATCTAAATTGCTGAAGAGTAGTAGGATAAGAAAAATACTAGAAGGTGGCTCATTATTGAGCCCCTCTTTTTTATTGCCTGTATATAACCAAAACACTAATGAGAAAATACTTGTGGAAGGATTCCCCCAGTTTTGATATGCAGCCGGATCTGTTTTGAACCGATACCGGGTAGGAGAGATGCCGCAATGAAAGCAATCATCATGGCCGGTGGCGAGGGCTCCCGTCTCCGGCCGCTTACCTGCGCCAGGCCCAAGCCGATGGTGCCGATCATAAACCGGCCCTGCATGGAACATATCATCAAGCTGCTGCATGACCACCAGGTGCGGGAGATCGGCGTCACCCTACAGTACCTGCCGGAGGAGATCCAAAACTACTTCGGGGATGGCAGGGGTTTTGGGGTCAGCCTGCGCTACTTCATCGAAGATCAGCCTTTAGGGACTGCGGGCAGTATCAAAAACTGCGCCTCCTTCCTGGACGAGACTTTCATCGTGATCAGCGGGGATGCGGTGACCACCTGCGATCTTGAGGCTGCGTTGGAGTGGCACCGGAGTAAGGTCGCCCTGGCCACCCTGGTGCTGACGGAGGTCTCCTGTCCCCTGGAATATGGGGTGGTGATCACCGATCAGCAGGGCCGGATCAGGCGTTTTCTCGAAAAACCCGGCTGGGGCGAGGTCTTCAGCGACCAGGTGAACACCGGCATCTACATCCTGGAACCGGAGATCCTTGATCAGATCGAACCCGGCCGGATGGTGGACTTCTCCAAGGACCTCTTTCCTTGTCTGCTGGCCGCCAACAAGCCGGTTTATGCCTACGTGGCCAAGGGCTACTGGTGTGATATCGGCACCATCGAGCAGTATGTTCAGGCCCATTATGATATTCTGGAGGGCAAGGTTGAGGTGGCCGTAGCGGGCACGGAAAGCCAGCCTGGGGTTTGGCTGGGAGATGGGGTGACAGTGGACCAGACCGCCCGGCTGGTGCCTCCCGTAGTGGTCGGCACAGGATCTGTCATCGGGCCCCGGGCGAAGATCGGCCCCGGGGTGGTGCTGGGTCAGAATGTTACGGTAGGACGGGGCGCTTCTATCAAACGGAGCGTGGTCTGGGACGGCGCCCTGATCGGTGAGAATGCGGTCCTGCGGGGCGCCGTTGTCGGATGGCGCGCCCGGGTCAAGGCTGCCGCATCCTGTTTTGAGGGCTCGGTGATCGGTGACCGGTCAGTGGTGGGGGAACGGTGCGTGATCAGGCCGGGGGTCAAGATCTGGCCTGAAAAATGGGTGGAGAAGGGCGCCAGGCTCAGCACCTCCCTGATCTGGGGTCAATCGGCACGGCCACATTTTTTTGGCTCCAAAGGAATTATCGGCGACCTGATCACTGAAATTAACCCGGAGATCGCCGCCAGGCTGGGAGCAGCGATAGGCACGGTTAAGCGAGGAAGGTTGTCCATCTGCACCGATGGATACCCGGCTTCACAGATGATCAGGCATGCTGTATTATCGGGTCTTCTGGCAACCGGTGTGCAGGTGGTAGATTTCGGGAAGCTGACACTGCCGGCCCACCGCCAGGGAATTAGAGCACTACGGTTGAACGGGGGAATTCATATCTATCATCGGGGTCTCGAAAAAATCGCGGTCCGCTTTTTCAACAACAAGGGGATCGATTTTTCACGCAACGAACAGCGCCAGGTGGAGGGCATGCTCGACCGGGAGGAGTACCGGTATACTTCCTCCGGACAGATTGTTGCCGCTGAGTATTACCCTGAAGTCAACCGCATGTATCTGAATTACCTGCTCGGTTTTTTAGACCGCAACGTTATCCGCAAGGCTCGTCTCCGGATCGCCATCGATTATGACCAGGAGTACCTGGGCTGCCTGCTGTCCCCACTATTCGAGGCCTTGGGCTGCGAGGCGGTCGCCTTTCCGGCAGCCCGTGATCAGGTGCGAACATCCAGCGAGGTAGCTGCTGCTATAGAGCAGTTCGGGAATATTGTGCGGGAGCGGGGCGCCGATCTGGGAGCGGCAATCGATCCCGGGGGGGAGGAACTGGTGCTGATTGATGACCAGGGCAATGTGGTTCAGGAGTCGCGCCTGATGGCGCTGCTCGCCCTGATCACCCTGAACGGCAACGAATCGGCCACCCTGGCCTTGCCAGTGACCATGCCGGAGGCAGTGGTGGAGCATGCCCGGCGGCGGGGATGCATGGTGAAGCGCACCAAGACTGCCCCCTGGGCTCAGATGCAGACGGCTCTGGATGATGAGGTGGCCGGCTCACAGCAGCGCTTTCCGCAGTTCTTCTTTTATGGGGATGCCCTGGCGGCCCTGGGGATGATCGTCGAACACCTGGCCCGGGAAGGCCGGCCGCTATCCCGATTGATCGAGTCACTGCCAAGCTTTGCCACCGCCCATCGCGAGGTGGAAGTGACCTGGGATGATAAGGGCAAAGTGTTGAGAAAGCTGGCCGAGGATGCCGGAGAGGCTCAGGCGGAAATTCCTGAGGGGATCAAGCTGCGCCATCCAGAGGGCTGGGCCCTCGTGTTGCCTGATGCCGATGAACCGGTCTGCCGGGTGTTTGCGGAATCCTTCAATTATGAGACTGCCAAGTCGCTGACCGACATGTATGCGCAGAAGATCAGGGAGATCTGTGGCAATGGGGGTGAGGGCCAAACAGCCCCGGATATTGCTGGTCAGGCTTCCGATGATCACTCCTGATTCTGAAGGCTCGGCTCTCTTGGTAATCGTCGCCACAAACCTCACCATATAAGCCGGTGAGGTTTTTTTCTGTCACAGTGTAAGAAAGCATCATGAATGCAAGTATAATCTTATATAGGGTATATATGGTAGGCCGGGAAGGGGAGGGAAAAGTTTTGCTTAAGTTGATGAAACGTTTGACAGCGGTCTGTTCCGTTTTAATCTGGCTGGGTGGCAGTGTCCTGATAGGCAGTGGCACGGCTCTGGCCGGCGGTATGCAGGGTGGGCCTGTCATTCCCGGGGGCGGGGCCGTCGGGGAGCAGGCATCCGGGATTACCCTCGAGCAAGCGATCGGGGTGGCCAAGCAGTTCATCCAGGTCCCTGACGACTACAAGAATTTTCAGCCCAATTACAACAACACAGCCGGGCTGGCTACCTGGGACCTCTCGTGGAGCAGCGACGACCCCAATAACGGAAACATTTCAGCACGGGTCAATGCCGCCACCGGCGAACTGTGGGGCCTGCAGCAGTGGCAGCCGCAGCCTGCAAGCGGCAGCGGGCGCGGGCTGCCCAAACTGAACCGTTCCGAGGCCCAGATCAAGGCCACAGCCTTCCTGAACCAGGTTCTGCCCAAGTATAGCGGCAGCCTGGCCATCGATCCCGATGCCACGTCCGATC
>JBEKKU010000040.1:0-16746 GCA_050010575.1 Thermacetogeniaceae bacterium
CCTGGTGACGCCGACAACCTGGCGCAATGGCAGCCCGGGGACATCGTAGTATTCGGCCCCCCCTATGATCATATCTCCATCATCTCTGACCGCCGGCGCAAGGACGGCGTACCCCTGGTCATCCATAACGCCTGGCCGTATGCAACAGAGGGGGACTACCTGATGCGTTGGTCAAGCAAGATTGTGCATCATTTCCGCTATATCAATTGAATAAAAAATATAAGGCTTTTACACGGTGAGGATAGCAAAAAAGCCGCATCCCAAGAAGGAGGCGGCTTTTAATATGCCGGAGATATGATCATCACCGGGGCTGCTGGCTGTACCAGGGCAAAAACAGCGTTAGAAGAGGTTCTTCCATACCCCGATCAGAACGCTGTAAACAGTTATGCAGAGGTAGATCAGGATCGGAACGAGCATCAGGGCGATCAGCAAATTACGCCTGGTGTTATGCCGGGCAGCGGTTGTAGCAATCGGGGCCGCAGTTCGTGCAACTGCTTTATTGGCGCTCCCCATAGAAGCAGGGTTGCCAGTGTCTGGCAGAAGAGATTGCGCTTGTGGCCAATAGGCCTTGGGAACGTAGAGGTCGATGTTATTGACGCTGCCCATGACTACCTCCAGGTATTGCCCCGCACCCTGCGCCTGTTTGAGGACAGGAATACCCTCCCCCTCCAGCCTGGCCACCAGCAGATCCGCCTCCGGGCTGTTGCGCACATTTAAAAGCAGCTTCCATTCCCCGGGGTTCTCCGCCTGATCCGAATGGGCAGCATGACCCGGTTCCGGTTGCTTGTCTACCAGCAGTGACTGGCAGTTTGCACAGACTATACAACCCAGAACGTACTCAGCCCCGCATTTTGGACACCAGGGCATCAGATCACACCCTTACAAAGATGGCTGGTTTTCTTATTCTACAAATTTATTATTTCTCCTATCGGATAAAAAGATTTTGGAAATTATGGGTCTAACCGGGGTTGAACAACCACTGCGATCAGGGTTGAATCTTGCGCACAATGACGATCGGGGTCTGCTGGTCGGCGTTGCCGGCGGGGTTGGCGCGGAACACCTTTAACAGCAGCGATCGGCTGACCCCGGAGGTGGCGGCCAGGATCTTGGTACGGCCCAGGTCGTTGGCATCGACGATGGCGGCCTCCACTCCGAACTGCTCCTTGATTTCGGCAGCCACCCGTTCCGGATTGCTTGGCCCGAGCACGATATGCTTGTCAAAAGGGGGCATGTTTCCGGTAATGTCATCTACCAGGGAGGCTTGTTGCCCTGCGAACCGGTAAAAGTCACCGCGCCGGCCGAGTGCCAGCCGGGTGGCTACGGCAACGCAAAAGGCGAACACGGTGCGCAGGGCGCCGCTCTCGTTCATGATCGCCTGCATGGCGTAGGGCGATGAGAGGCTGCCGTCCTGGTTCACGAAGCGGGCCATGGCCAGCGCCCAGCAACTGGGCCTGACCTGTTCCGGCCGGATCAGCCGGCCCTGGATGATGGCAACCACGCTCTCGGCCAGCACCAGAGTATCACCGGGCTGGAGATAGGGCTTGGCGTAGGTGGCGATAATCTGTGCCAGACAGTCGTCAGGGGTGATGATCTTGGTTGGCAGGGGGATTATCTCTAGGGACATGCTGCTTCCTCCCTGTGTGCAGGCGTGCTTTCAGGCTGAAGTACCCTTCGAGCATACCTAATGTTCACTGCGCTCACCACTTAAGGTAACGAAGCGTCAGAGCCTGCTATCAGTTCTCAACTGGCGAGGTCAAATTGGACCTCTGACAGGTGCCACTGGATCCCGTCGCGTCCGACTACCTGGTAGTAGATAATCACCTTCAGGTGGGGAATCTCCCTGGCGACAATATGCAGATCGGCCCTCGAGCGGATAGCGACCTCCAGTTCCACCAGGCTGGCTGCGTTTTTCTTGATGATCACTGCTTCCCAATAGCCGTTCTGCCGCAGGGGAGCATCCAGCGGCCTCAGTTTAGCGGCGATCTCCAACTGCTCCATGATCTTTCCATAATACATCGGCTGGCAGAAGACATTGATTACCATGCCGTTCTGGCGCCCGCGGTTGGCCAGGGGGATCAGGCAACGGCAGCGGATGGTTCGCTGCAGCGTGTTTTTGGTGACCCGGTAATCCCGTGCCGCCCTGGTATCGAAGACGATCTCGCTATCCCCCTGGTAGCGGAAGTATACCGCCAGGGTAGCGGTCAGGGTGCCTATGCAGGCCACCGCTGCCAGGATAAACTCTGCAATCATATTGTTCCGCCTTCATGAGGATTGTTAATTCGTTAATAAATATGAAACTGCGCTTCCTAATATGTAATTAAAATCGACACGAGGCTGGCGGAGCGGGGACCATTCCGATCCTTTATCCATATAATTAATAGAGCTAAGCTGGTAAGGAGGGACCCACTTGTTAGCAATGCCGTGCAAGTTTACCCTGGTGGCAGGGAGCGGGGAAGGTGGTACACCACTAAACGCCTTTGACGCAGCACTCATCCAGGCAGGCATCGGGAATCTCAACCTGCTGCGGGTGAGCAGCATATTGCCGCCGGCTGCCCAGTTGAGCACGCAGTTAGAGATTCCGCCGGGATCTCTAACCCCGGCTGCCTACGGTTACATCACGAGCAGACAGCCCGGTCAGGTGATTGCTGCTGCCATCGGGGTGGGGATCGGCAGTCCGGATAGCTACGGCGTGATCATGGAGTTTGAGGGCAACTGTACCAGGCTTGAGGCTGAAGCCCAGGTCAGTCAGATGGTCGAAGAGGGATTTGAAAGGCGCGGTCTGACCCTGCAGGCCGTGCACGCCCTGGGCATTGACCACCGGGTAGAGAGTGTAGGCAGCGTCATTGCAGCAGCGGTACTGTGGTATTGACGGGGACAATTGGGCAGTGTTGACGCTTTTTAAAACAGTGGTGTATAATGAAGGTGCTTTTGTTCTTAGAATAGGGCTAATAATGTTGCTTTTCAGCACCAGAAATCGCTGTACGGAACTTAGTTGGGGGGAGGGAAGAAGTGGGTATGGCCGAGGTTAGGGTCGGTAAAAACGAATCCCTGGATAGCGCCCTGAGGCGCTTTAAGCGTTCCTGTCAAAAATCCGGGGTACTGGTTGAGGCACGTAAGCATGAGCATTATCTGAAACCTAGTGTCAAAAGAAAGAAGAAATCCGAGGCCGCGCGCAAACGTCGCTGGTCTTAGGGAGTTGGCTCTCTTGACACTGCAAGAACGTCTGTTCAACGACATGAAAGAGGCATTAAAGGCACGCCAGCCAGGAAAGCAAAGACTATCCGTGATTCGTTTGGCCCGGGCGGCTCTCACGAACCGCGCCATCGCTAAAGGTGAGGAACTGAACGAGCAGGATGTGCTCGATGTTCTTGCCAGAGAGGTCAAGATGCGCCGGGATGCCATCCTGGAATATACCCGTGTTGGCAGGATGGATGTGGTTGCCGAGCTGGAATCGGAGATAGCGATCCTGGAGGAATATCTTCCCCGTCAGTTAAGCGGGGAGGAGATCCGGGAGCTGGCGCTCCAGGCCATTGCCACTACCGGAGCCACTGAGGCGCGGCAGGTGGGCAACGTCATGAAGATGCTGATGCCTCAGGTGAGAGGTCGTGCAGACGGCAAGATCGTTCAGGAAATTGTGCGTTCGCTTCTAACCCCCTCAAATTAAAGACAGCCTGAAGAGTATATTCAAACGCCGTTAACCGGCAAAGAGCAAGCCGTCCGCCAGGGCGGCTTTTCCTTTGGGCCCGGGGCTGGTCTCTTTCGGGTGCTGCCTGCATAAAAATGGAGGGAAAGGTGGGATTTGTTGTGCCCAGGGAGATGAAAAACCTGGAATATTTTCTGGCCCATTACCTGGAACTGCCCAAGGAACTGGTCATGGGCCTGCCCCGGATCACCATGCTCGGGGATATCCAGATCATCGTGGAAAACCACCGGGGCATTATCGAGTACACTACGGAAAAGGTCAGGATCGGCACCAGTATCGGAGAACTGCACGTGATTGGGTCCGACCTGGCCCTGCGGACGATCTTCCCCGAGGAGATCGCGGTGGATGGCAAGATCCGCAGCATCGCCCTGGTGGAATAGGACAGGAACACTATCCCACCCCCGGACCGGGGGGTGGGCAGGGCACGGCCAGGGCGATCGTTGGCGAAGGAGAGCCGGAGACAGTGCTGATACGCGGTTTATGGGCTTATATTTTAGGTTTTCTGGTTTTAGTGATCAGGGGGGAGCACCCTGAACGGTTTATCAACCTGGCGATGATGCGGGGAGTGGTGCTCTGGGACGTGACCCGGGTGGGTCCGGAGACTCTCCGGGTCAAGGTGGCGGCGCGCTCCCTCCGCCCCCTGCGGCATATTGCCCGGCACACCAGAGTGAGGGTGCACATCCGGGCGAAGCGGGGGCTGCCCTTCACCCTGCAGCGCCTGCGGCGCCGCTGGATGTTGACGGGCGGGGCGATCACCTTCTGTCTGCTGCTGTACCTGCTCTCCTCCCTGATCTGGACTGTCGACGTGACCGGTACCAAGCAGCTTGACGCTGACCGGGTGCGCCAGGTGGCCGCTTCTGCCGGGTTGTACCCTGGCAATCTACGCTTTCTAGTCAACAGCAAGGATGTGGCCGACTGCCTGATGCGGACACTGCCGGGAATCGCCTTCGCGGAGGTGGACTTCTGGGGGACCCGGGTAAGTATCAAGATCTACGAAAAGGTACTGCCTGAACCTTCCCTGGGCACGGCCCATATTGTCGCCAAAAAGGTCGGGATGATCAAGGAGGTGTTGGTGCTGGCCGGCTCTCCCCAGGTGAAAGAGGGGGACGTGGTCCATGCCGGTCAGATCCTGATCTCGGGAGTCATCGCTCCGCCGCCGCATCCTAAAACCGAGGGCGTCCCTCAACCTCCACCGCCACAGTATGAGCCGCGTTACCTGGAGGCCCGGGGCATCGTGAGGGCCCGGGTCTGGTACCGCTGCTATGCAGACGCCCTCAGGGACGAAGTTGTAGAGCAAAAGACCGGCCATGTCACCAGCATTGTCAGTATCAGAATACCCAACCGGGAAATAATCATTAAGGGACCGCCTGCGGTTCCCTATCCCCTTTACGATTTAACAGAAAAGAAAAGGAAAATGCCACAGTGGAGGAATATTACTTTACCCGTCGAATTTGTTACAATAAGAGCCGAAGAGATCCGGCGCTTCCGGGTGCGACGAAGCTACGATGAGGCTGTACGACTGGCGTCCCAGCAGGCGCAGTCGGCCATGGCCGGGCAGTTATCAGCTCAGGCGGTGGTGACCCAGCGCCAGCTGAAGGTAGTTGACGCCGACCAGGATCACGTGGGGGTGCAACTGGTGGTGGAAACCCTCGAGGAGATCGGGGTACCGCAGCAGTTCGTACCTCCGTCCGGCAGATGATCACAGTAATTGGGAGATGCAAAGAAGCAAGTCTGACCCCCAGGAGGTAATTCAGCAGATTGGCAGGCACTGAAGCCAAAGTCATTGTCAGCAACAACCGCGATGCGGTGAACCTGTTTGGCAACCTCGATGAGAACCTGAAGTTCATCGAAGAGAAGAGCGCGACCAAGATCATTGCCCGCAGCGGTGAGATTATCATCCGGGGCGAAGATGACGCGGTGGCCCGGACCGTAGCCCTGCTGCAGCAATTGATTGCCTGGACCGAGCAGGGGAATCCGGTCACCAAACCCGATATCAATTATGCCTGGCATCTGGTAGAAGAGCGGTCCCAGTCGAATCTGGTGGAGATCAGGTCAGAGGTGATCCTGACCAACATCAGAGGCAAGGCAGTTCGTCCCAAAACAGTCGGCCAGGTCCGCTACATCCAGGCGATCAGGGATCACGACCTGGTGTTCTCCATCGGCCCCGCCGGAACCGGTAAGACTTTTCTGGCAGTGGTGATGGCGGTGCGGGCTTTTCGCAATAAGGAAGTGACCCGGATCGTCCTGGTCCGGCCAGCGGTGGAGGCAGGAGAGAAGCTGGGCTTCCTGCCCGGAGACATCCAGGAGAAGGTCGACCCGTATCTGCGCCCGCTTTACGATGGTCTTTACAGCGTTTTCGGGGCGGAGACCGCCCAGCGCTACATGGAAAAGAACATGATCGAGGTGGCGCCGCTGGCCTACATGCGCGGGCGCACCCTGGATGATTCCTTCGCCATCCTCGACGAGGCCCAGAACACCACGCCCGAACAGATGAAGATGTTTCTGACCCGTCTGGGCTTTGGCTCCAAGGCGGTGGTCACCGGTGACATTACTCAGGTCGACCTGCCCCGCGGCCAGGCCTCCGGCCTGATCGAAGTACAGAAAGTGCTCAAGGGTGTAGATGGCGTCTCTTTCCAATACATGACCGGGGAGGACGTGATCCGTCATCCGCTGGTGCAGAAGATCGTGGAAGCCTATGCCTCCTTCGAGGCGGAAAATGAGAAGTAGGGCCGAACTTCCCGGCAATGATCAGGAGTGGGTCGGATGATCACCTGGAAAAAGTGGGGCTCCTGGCTCCAGCATAGATGGCAACGGCTGACCCACCGGCGTGGCTTTCGCATGGGGGGCATAATTGTTATATTTCTGCTGATCGCGGCAACTACCGTCGGGTCCGGCCTGATCGGGCGCGGTTATTCCCTCCAGGAAGGCCAGATCTCGCCCTTCGATCTTCGGGCGCCGCGCACCATGGCCTACGTGGATGAACCCGAGACCGAGCGCGCCCGCCAGGAGGCGGCCAGCCGGGTGGAGAACGTCTACCAGCGGGACGATCAGGTACCGCAGCAGGGGGATACCAAACTCCAGGGGATCTTCGACGAGATTAGGGCATTGAACCAGCAGAACCTGTCATCCCAGCGCAGCGGCAGCCTGTTGCAGGATTATCTGATCCAGGCTACCGGGGCCTCGGACAAGGAGTTCAGTTCCCAGATCGCCGGTTCTCTGAATGCGCTGCTGAGTCTCAGCGGCAACCAGCTCACTAAGGTCTATGGCTTTAGCAAGAGCCTGCTCGATGACTCTTTCAAGTACGGTCTGACCGAGGATGCTCTACCGACCGCCCGGGACAACCTGGCCGGCGAGGTGGCATCCTCCAATCTGAGCAGAGACTTGCAGCCCGGTGTGAGTTTTCTTCTGACCCATATTCTGCGCCCCGACCTGGTGCTGGACCGGACTACTTACGCCCGCAAGGTAGCGGAGGCCCGGGAGAGCGTTGCCCCGGTGCAACGCTGGATCCAGGCTGGCCAGATGATCATCCAGAAGGGTGAGCCGATCGACAGCAACCACCTGGCCGAACTCCAGCAGTTGGGGCTGCTGCGGACCCGAAATATCTGGCCGTCCCTGTTCGGAGTAATCTTTCTGGTGCTGCTGCTGGCCGGCTTGACCGCAGCCTATCTTAAGAAATTCAAGCCCCGTTTTTACGGACAGGAACAGTACATCGTACTCTATGGTATTCTCTTCAGCCTGACCTTGCTAGCGGCCAAGGGAGTAACCCTGATCAGGCTGGGCAGCCAGGCGGAGACCACCGGGCTGATCGGCTACCTGGCGCCGTTGGCCGGCGGGGCGATGCTGATCACCGTGCTGATGGACGCAGGGCTGGCGGTGTTCACTTCTTTTATTCTGAGCCTGCTGCTGGGGGTGATGCTGGACGGCCAGATCTCCTTCGTGGTGGCCGGCCTGGCCGGCAGCCTGGCCGGGATCTACTGCGTCTCCAGCCTGAGCGACCGGGCGGGACTGATCCGGGGCGGCGCCTTCGTCTCGGCGGTGAATGCAGTGGCGATCTTCGTAATGGGATTGCTGAACGGTCCTGATGTCTCCACTGTCCTGAAGGGGATGGGGTTGGGAGTCGCCAACGGTTTTCTGTCCTCGATCCTGATGCTGGGATTTTTACCATACCTGGAATCCCTGTTTAGCATCACCAGCTCCGTCAGGCTGTTAGAGCTGGCCAACCCCAACGAGCCAGTGCTCAAGCGCCTCTTGGTGGAGGCGCCAGGCACCTACCACCATAGCATCCTGGTGGGCAACCTGGCTGAGGCTGCTGCCCAGGCGGTGCAGGCCGATCCGCTGCTGGTGCGGGTGGGGGCCTACTATCATGACATCGGAAAACTCAAGCGGCCCTATTTCTTCATTGAAAATCAAGTGACCCGGGATAGCCCGCACGAGAAGATCGCCCCCAGCCTGAGCACCCTGATCATCACCTCACATGTCAAGGACGGCCTGGAGCAGGCCCGGGAGTTGAAGCTTCCCACCAGCGTACAGGCGATCATCGAGCAGCACCACGGCACCGGCCTGGTGGCCTATTTTTACCAGCGGGCGCTGGAGAGCGACCGGCCGGAGCTGGTGGCTGAGGCGGACTTCCGCTATGACAACGTCAAGCCCCAGACCAAGGAGGCCGCCCTGGTGATGTTGGCGGACAGCGTGGAGGCAGCCGTCCGGTCGCTGCAGAAGCCGACCCCGGGACGGCTGGAAGGCTTGGCCCGAAAGATCATCAAGGAGCGGTTGAACGATGGGCAACTAGATGAGTGCGACCTGACCTTCAAGGACTTGAATACCATCGCGGTCGCTTTTGTCAAGGTGCTCGGCGGTATCTTCCACTCCCGCATCGAGTATCCGGAGACCATGATCGCCGAGATCGAAAGGAGGCGGGTCCGGGGTGCAGTTATCAATCAGTAATGAACAGAGTGAACTGCCGGTAAATGAGGCGCTGTGCTCACTGCTTCGGGATGCCCTGAGCGAGGTGCTGGCTACCGAACCCGCCGGGCCTGTCACCCGGATGATCGGGGATCAGGAGGTGGAGGTCAGCCTGGTGCTGGTGGATGATGCCCGGATGGCATCTCTGAACCAGCAGTACCGGGGTCTGGCCGGCACCACCGACGTGCTGTCCTTCCCGATGTTGGATGCTGACGAAGCCGGACTCGAGTATGCTGTCGCCGGGCAGGACGGGACAAACCTGGCTTCCGAGCCGGAGTTGTTGCTGGGGGATATCGTGATCTCCGTTCCACAGGCCCTCAAACAGGCGGCTGAGTACGGCAACTCCCTGCAGCAGGAGCTGGCCTGGCTGGCGGTGCACGGGATGCTGCACCTACTGGGCTATGACGATGCCACCGACCCGGAAACCGCCCGGATGATGGAGCGCGCCGATCAGGTGCTGGACAAGCTGGGGCTGGGGGCAGCCCGGGATGTATAGGCGTAATTTTAAGATCTCTTTCCGGGATGCCGGTGGCGGGCTATGGTACTGTCTCAGCACTCAGCACAACATGCAGGCGCACGTGGCGGTGGCCGCCGTGGTCCTGGCGGTCTCCTGGTTGTTGAAGCTGAGCCGCCTGGAGGTGGGCCTGGTGTTGTTTGCCATCAGCTTCGTGATGGTGGCAGAGATGATCAACACGGCCATCGAGAAGACGGTTGATCTGTTCGTGAATACATACCATCCATTGGCGCGTCTGGCCAAGCACATTGCGGCGGGGGCGGTGCTGGTCGCCGCCCTGAATGCGGTGGCAGTGGGGGTGCTGGTGTTCCTGCCGCACCTGCGGACGCTGTTGCTATCAATCCGCTAGAGAAGGCGCCATCGGGGGAGATGCGATCTCCCCGTCAGATAGGAGTGAGTGTTTATCAAATCAGGATTCGTATGCATTATCGGACGACCGAACGTAGGAAAATCCACTCTACTCAACCAGATCGTCGGACAAAAGATCGCTATCGTCTCGGACAAGCCCCAGACTACCAGGAACCGTATCCTGGGCATTTGCACCACCGATGAGGGGCAGACGGTCTTCCTGGATACACCCGGCATCCACCGGCCGCGCCACCAGCTGGGGGAATACATGCTGAAGGTGGTCCGGCAGGCCATGGACGGGGTCGATCTGATCCTCTACGTGGCGGATGCCTCCGTGACTGCCGGTTCCGGTGAGGAGTTCATCCTCGGCCAGCTTACCGGGGTGCGCACCCCGGTCATCCTGGTGCTGAACAAGATCGACCTGGTGAAGAAGGTCGCTCTGTTGCCGCTCATGGACTGGTTTAACAAACGTGGCGCTTTCCTGGCAGTGTTGCCGGTGTCAGCCCTAACCGGAGAAGGCCTCGACCAGGTCAAGAGCCTGATCTTCGACAATATCCCGGAAGGGCCCTGTTATTATCCGCCGGAGATGGTGACCGACCAGCCGGAGCGTTTCGTAGCGGCGGAACTGATCCGGGAGAAGGTGCTGCTGCTGACCCGGGAGGAGATCCCCCATTCCATCGCGGTGGTCGTTGAGGAGATGCAGACCCGTCCTAACGAGACCATCTACCTGCCGGCAGTCATCTACGTGGAGCGGGAATCCCAGAAGGGGATCCTGATCGGTAAGAACGGCCGGATGCTGAAGGAGGTCGGGCGATTGGCCCGGCTGGACCTGGAGGCCCTGTTCGGCAATAAGATCTACCTGGAGTTGTGGGTGAAAGTGAAACGGGATTGGCGGGATAGCAAGGTCGACCTGCAAAACTTCGGGTACGAATAGGCAGCCAATCTGCAGGTAAAGATGTAACATATTGTAAACAAGCTCTTTCCCAGTAGATATTTCTTGCTAAAAGGGAACAAAGGCCATTAATATGATTTTAGGACATCTCTCTGCGGGGAAACTTCTGCAGAGTTTTCTAGAAGCTTACAGCAGGAATTCGGCATCTTCTCTCGAATAGTCAAAAAAGAGGGATATTTCCGTTAGATGTGGTTAGATTCGTCGCTCTTTTTTAATGCCTGAAGAACAGGTTCCAGACAAAGAGAGCGATGTAATTGAGAAGCAGCAAGGGCCCAAGCGCATAGTAGTGCATCTGGAGGTGCAGAGGGTGGGCAGAAGCTACCCGGCCAGGTTTGAGTTGGTTCCTCAAGGCAAAGCTTCCCAGCATGTTTCTGGCATGATGATCATTCTTTTTCAGAATGAGTGATGGGGAATTTTGCTTTTTTATTTTTAAAAAGGGTATTGGTTAGTAAAAAATGGGGGTGGTCGGGCAGGTTTTTCGTATGAGGGGCTGGAAACTGTAGCGATTTTTTTTAAGTTCGTTCTGGCTCATTATCAAGTGAGGATTAAAGAGGAGGGATTGGTGTGAAGGGACTTAGTCGGCGTGATTTCCTGAAGTTATGCGCGGGTTCTGCAGCAGCAGTGGGCCTGTCGCAGGCGCTGTTGCCGCACCTGCTGGAGGCTGCTCCGGCTGCAGGAAATCCCCCGGTGCTCTGGATTCAGGGCGCAAGCTGTACCGGTTGTTCCGTCTCCCTGCTGAACTCGGAACAACCTGCAATCGCAAAGATCTTGACCGATGTCATCGATCTCAAGTTCCATCCTAACGTATCGGCTGCTGCTGGTGATCTGGCCTTGAAGGTCATCGACGACACTGCAGCTGCCGGCGGTTTCTTCCTGGTGGTAGAGGGCGCTGTTCCCACCGCGGCCAACGGCATGTTCTGTACCGTGGGCGAGAAGGATGGTCAGCCGATCACCTTCATGAACAGGGTGAAGGAACTGGGCTCGAAGGCCAACGCCGTGCTGGCTGTCGGTACCTGCGCCGCTTTTGGCGGTCTTCCCGCTGCCCGTCCGAACCCCACCGGCTGCATAAGCGTGCTGGACTTCTTTAAAAAAGAGGGCATCACCACACCGGTGATCAATGTTCCTGGCTGCCCGCCGCATCCGGACTGGATGGTCGGCAGCCTGGCACACGTGTTGCTCTACAAGAAACTGCCGCCGATGGACAAGTACAACCGCCCGACCATGTTCTTTGGCCGGATTATTCACGACAATTGCCCGCGGCGCCAATACTTCGACAACAGCAAGTTTGCCAAGCACTTCAGCGAGCCTTACTGTCTCCTGGAACTGGGCTGCAAGGGCCCCTTTGCCGCCTGCGATGCCTTCGACCGGCAGTGGAACGGCGGCGTGAACTGGTGCATCAAGGCTAACGCCCCATGCATGGCCTGCACCGACATGAACTTCCCCGATGGGTCCTCCCCGATCTACCAGCGCTACCCGAACGTGTCGCTGCCCAACATCAACGCCAGCGCTGATGCCGTCGGGCTGACCCTGGGAGCGGCGGTGGTGGCCGGTGTGGCTGCCCACCTGGTAGGCAGCGCAGCAAAAGGCCGTCTTAGCGGCAAAGAAGAGTAGGGGGGTGACACAAACATGGCAAAAGTAATCGTTGATCCCATTACCAGAATTGAGGGCCACCTGAAGATCGAGTGCGAGGTGGACGGCGGCAAAGTAACCGACGCTAGAAGTACCGGTACACTGTTCCGCGGCCTGGAGCTGATCCTGCAGGGCCATGACCCCCGGGACGCTCAGGAATATGTCCAGCGAATCTGCAGCGTTTGCCCGATCGCCCACGCCACAGCGGCTACCTATGCGCTGGACGACGCCTTCGGATTGAAAGACAAGATTCCGGACAATGGACGGATCGTGCGCAACATCATCCAGGGCGCCAACTACCTGCAGTCACACATCCTGCACTTCTATCACCTGGCGGCTCTGGACTATGTTAAGGCGCCAGCGGGCGTAGATCCCCTGCTGCCGCAGTATCAGGGCGACTACCGCCTGCCGGATGCTATCAACGCCGCAGCGGTCAATCACTACCTGCAGGCCCTGGATATGCGCAAGAAGGCCCACCAACTGCTGGCTATCTGGGGCGGCCGCGCTCCCGGCCAGAGGGCGATCGTACCCGGCGGTGCTACTGCCAACGTGGATGTGGAGAAGGTCGTCCAGAGCAAGTATCTGTTGCAAGACCTGATCAGCTTCATCGACAACGTCTATGTGGCCGATGTGAAAGCGGTAGCCGGAGTCTACAGCGACTGGCTGGATATCGGCCGGGGCTGCAAGAATCTCCTCTCCTACGGCGTCTTCCCGCAGGATAACAACGGGACCAGGCTCTATCCGGCCGGCGTCTACATCAACGGCCAGGATGGCTCCTTCGACGCCAGCAAGATCACCGAGGATGTCAAGCACTCCTGGTACGTGGACGGCTCCGGTGGCAGCAAGCTGCCGACCGAGAGCGTGATCACTCCGGACCCGACCAAGACAGCCGGTTACTCCTGGCTGAAGGCGCCCCGGTATGACGGCAACGTCCTGGAAGTCGGCCCGCTGGCCAAGTTGTGGATAGCCCAGCAGCCCGACGTCAGGGGATTGGGTGATAAGGCCTTCTCTGTCATGGGCCGTCACTTCGCCCGTGCCCTTGATGCGTCCAAGGTAGCTCATTCCCTGATGGAATGGCTGCTGCAGCTCAAGCCGGGCGAACCCACCTGCGCACCGCATGAGGTGCCGAAGGAAGCTCATGGCATGGGTCTCACCGACGCCGAGCGCGGTGCCCTGGGCCACTGGGTCAAGATCGAGAATTACAAGATCGCCAAGTACAACGCCGTGGTCCCGACTACCTGGAATGCCGGCCCGCGTGACGACAGCGATCAGCCCGGCCCGATCGAGCAGGCTCTCATCGGGACACCGGTCAAGGACCCCAACAACCCGATCGAGCTGGTGCGTGTGGTGCGCTCCTTTGACCCCTGCATCGCCTGCGCCGTGCACGTGATTACCCCGGACCGGAAAGTACGCGAATTCCGGGTCTATTAGGAGGGGATTTAATTGGCCAAACTGGAACCTCGCCATACCCTGGCAGTGCGTTTCTTCCACTGGTGGAACGCCGTCTCCATCTTCATGCTGATCTTCTCGGGCTTTTACATCCATAACCCTGACGGATTCTTCCGGTTCTTCTTCCTGGATATGGATTGGGCCCGCAAGGTGCACTTCGTGTTCATGTACTGCGTGATCGCCGGTCTGATCGGGCGGCTCTACTACGCCTTCGCCACCGGCGATTACAAGAACTTCGCCATGCGCAAGGCCGACATGGGGAATATGATCAAGCTGATGAAGTATTACCTGTTCGTCAGCGATGAGGAGCCGGATTTCGGCGAGAAGTACAACCCCGGCCAGAAGGGGATGTACTCGGCCTTTGCCCCGCTGCTGGTCATTCAGATCTTCACAGGCATCATCCTGTACTGGCCAAGCGTTTTTGCCAGTTGGGACGTCTGGATCGGCGGCGCCAAGTGGATCCGGATCATCCACTACATCGTGGCCTGGATCTTCGTCTATTGCGTGGCCGGCCATATGTACCTGGACTTCACCGAGGGCATGGCCAACATCTACGGCATGTTCTCCGGCCTGCGTCCGGTAAAATCCCATGCCAGCCACGGCCAGCAAGCGCCAACGGTTCAGGGAGCCAAGGCTGTAAAAGGCTAGTTGAGGGTTAAAACGATGCCTTAGATCCGCCGGGTCCTGTTATGTCAAACTACCAGTCCACCATATCGGTGGACTGTTTTTTTGTCGGCAAAAGGAGATATTGTCAGAATATTGTAGTATTATCAATAAATTTAGATAAAAAAAATTATTGCGAGAATGGTATTCAGGTGATATATTGTAGGAAATAGTAATAAAACATTTCATTGCTTATATATGGTAATTTTCTAAAATGCGTTCGTCTGTTTTTACAAAGGCAAGCGAGGCTGAAAATGAAAAGTTGGTCGCATCGTCTCAAGCTATTTTACATTCTTTCCCTGGTTGCACTGGTGTTGCTTTTTGTAGTGAGCTATTTTCGGCCCCTTGCCGGAGATCGGGCAACGAGCGCCATTCAGAAAACGCAGCTTCTTAGGACAAGCGGCTATTGGATTCTCCAGCTCCAACTGGCCAACAATGACAACAGGGACGTTTCTTACCGTGTCCAGACCACGCTGGGCCAGAACAGATACCAGGAATCCATCTTGATAAAAAAAGACGGCACCTATATCTACAATCAGCCTCTCAAGATCAGTGCGGCCGGCGCCGGGAAAGTGCTGGTAAATATATATAGAGAGCCGGAAACAACCCCTATGGAAAGCATGACTTATTATTTATCAGGCGTCTAACCTGCCAGCAATGGCATGAAGAGATTGGGATTTTAATTGAGCTGTTCGAGGGGAGAAGCTGTTTTGTTCCAAACTCAGGAAAGCGGCATCGCAGTAATTAAACAACCTTATAGCCGGCACCAGTTAACATTGTACGCCCTTATAATTTCAGCGATCATGATTATTATCGGTATCAGCGAGTTTGTTTTTGCCTACCGTAGCGCCGCCTATGGCATTGTACTCTCGCTGGCCATCAGTTTCCTGCTCTACCTGTTGTTGGCGGTACCGTCATCGGAAAACAGGCTGACCTTATGCGTGGAGTCTATTGCCCTGATACCCATCTACGTCCTGTTCACCTCATCCCTGCCCTGGTTCTTCATCAACCAGGAATATCTATTACCAGCCGTATACTCATGCATCATCGCCCTGTGTTTCTTTCACATCTACCAGAAAAACTTTTCTTTAAAAGAATTGTTCGGCAGACTCCCCGCAACCGCCAGTCTGCCTTATTATCTTCTGGGAGGTACGGCGCTGGGCTGCTGCACGGGCCTGATCGAATATATGATCCTCAGACCGGCCCCCGCTTATCCGAGCATTTCGGTCGGTTATTTTGTTCTGAATCTGCTCTACATGACTGTCTTTGTAGGACTGGGAGAGGAACTCCTCTTCCGGGGGTTGATCCAGCGGGACATGGTCAATCTCTTCGGATGGCGGGGGGGGCTGATCGGCGCCTCCCTGTTGTTCGCCATCATGCACCTCACCTGGCGCTCAGTGCCGGAACTGTTTTTCGTGTTCATTGCCGGCCTGATCTTTGGGTCGCTCTATCTAAAAACAAAAAGTCTGTTCTTGCCTATTCTGGTGCATGGCATCAACAACGTTGTCCTGGTTGTCGTATACCCGCATCTCTTTAGGGGTTTCTTCTAGTGAGGGGAGTGAGTTTCATGGGGAAAAGAAACAAGTTGTTGGGTTTGCTTTTCAAGCTGGTTGTTGTCTGGGCCGGGATCATTCTTTTAGGCGCCTTCTGTCTGACCCTGAGAGGAACCGGCGCGCCCGCCAGCATCACGGTACTGCCGGAAACACCCCGCCTGGGGGAACCCTTGCTGGTCACCATTAAACTGAACAATCCCTCTCTTTTAAGCAAGGTAGTGAACTGCCAGCTCTATGCTAACGCCGACTTATTACAGGCAGGACAAACAACTCTAGCGCCACTCTCCAGCAAGACCTACCAGTATGCCTACCCCTCTCCTGTAAAGATCGGCGATAAAGTCAGCTTCGTGGTGAGGACTTCATCTGCCGCAGGGAATTACGAAAAAGCAGTCTCCATCCCGCCCTTTGCGCCTCAGGTTTGCAGCAGCTTCATCTCTTTTGCCTCTTTTTCCACCACGGTGATGAGCTCCATGGTAACCAGCGCGTACTACCAGAACAACTTTAACGCAGCAGCTGACCTGAACGCCGGTCTGGTGTTCTCTCTCACCCTGATCCTGCTGCTGATCTTTCTGGAACTGGCGGGGGCAGCCTCCGAGGATATCTCCATCGGCGTGGCGTCGGGAGGCTTGCTCTTCCTGCAGCGGTTAAGGCTCCGCTTCAACATCCTGACCTGGATTCTGCTGATCATTTTCGTGGGGATCGTCTACACCAAAATCATCATGATCCTGAGCGTAAGTTAGTGAGAAAGGTATGATCCTGTAAATTCAGTGGCCATCAGCGGGAGGGAGAAAAGCAATGGTATTCTTTAGAACGATAATAAAGCGCATGTCGCTCTGGTGCCTGATCTTGGCGGCTATTGTGGTGCCCCTGTTTTTTACGTGGGCGGCGGAGGCGCTTAGCAGCAACGCCAACAACCTGAGCAATCTTACTATCAGCGCCGGCACCCTGACCCCGTCCTTCTCCTCCGATACCG
>JBEKKU010000041.1:0-16471 GCA_050010575.1 Thermacetogeniaceae bacterium
GTCCACTAGTGGACGCGAGAACCGTCCCCGCGTCCACAAAGGAAGGAGGGGGTAGCGTGCCCCAGACAAACACGATCGTGCTCGGCGTGATCGGCGCCGATGTCCATGCCGTGGGCAACAAGATCCTGGAGATGACCTTTTCCGACGCCGGTTTCAAGGTAGTCAACCTGGGCGTCATGGTCTCCCAGGAGGAGTTCATCAACGCTGCCGTGGAGACCGACGCCTCCGCCATCCTGGTCTCATCCCTGTACGGGCATGGAGAGATGGACTGCCGCGGCCTTAGGGATCAGTGCCGGGAATCGGGCATCGGCGATATCCTGCTCTACGTCGGTGGGAACCTGGTGATCGGCAAGCGCACCTTCTCACCGGTAGAGGCGCTGTTCAAGGAGATGGGTTTTGACCGGGTTTATCCCCCCGGTGTGATGCCTGACGTGGCGATAGCAGATCTCCGAAAGGACCTGGGTCTATGAAAGCATTGCTGATCGACTTTGGGAGCACCTTTACCAAAGTGGCTCTGGCCAACCTCGATCCTCCGGGCCTGATCGGGACCGCCCAGGCGGTGACCACCACCTCCACAGATCTCCTGGATGGATTGCGAACAGCCCTGGCAGAGTTTAGTCGCGGCGAACTGGAGGGGATCGCCGTCAAAAGAGCCTGCAGTTCCGCGGCCGGAGGCTTAGGGATCGTGGCTATCGGCCTGGTGCCCGTGCTCACCGCCAAGGCAGCGCGGGAGGCAGCCCTGGGCGCCGGGGCCCGGGTACTGGCCACCTATGCCTATACTCTCACCTCCCGGGAGATCGAGGAGATCCGCAGCCTCCGGCCGGATATGCTGCTGCTGGCCGGCGGCGCCGATGGCGGTGAGCAGCGCACCATTCTGGATAACGCCGCCCTGATCGCCGAATCCGGGCTGGGGGTTCCGGTGGTCTATGCCGGCAACAAGGTGGCGGCGGATCGGGCCGAAGAACTGTTGACTGGCCGGGTACCCAGGGTGATCGTAGCCGCCAACGTCATGCCCGAGGTCAACGTGCTGCAGACAGAGCCCGCCAGGCAGGCGATCAGGGAGCTGTACCTGCAGGAGATCACCAAGGCCAAAGGCCTGGAGCGCATCCAGCAGGAGGTGGGGCTGGCCATGCCCACCCCGCTGGCGGTGATGCGCGGCGGGGAACTACTGCAGCGCACCTGGAAGCAGACAGTGGTGATGGTGGATATCGGCGGCGCCACCACGGACATCCATTCTTTTGGCGACGGCAAGCCCAGTGCGGCGGGGGTCATCCTGAAGGGGCTGCCCGAGCCGTTTGTCAAGAGAACGGTGGAGGGCGACCTGGGGATGCGCCTGAGTGCGGCGTCACTGCTGCATTCGGTGGGGGTGGAGCGCCTGCAGGAACAGCTTCCCTTTCTACTGGAAAACGGTGAGCTTCAGGATTATGTCAACTGGATCAGCGCCTCCAAGGATGCTCTGCCCCGCAACGGGAGAGAGTTGCTGATCGAGCGGGCGCTGGCGATTGCCTGCATCAGGGAAGCGATCGTGAGGCATACCGGTCGTCTCGAGGAGGCCTTCACCCCCAGCGGCCGCATGTGGATCCAGCAGGGGAAAGACCTGACCAGGGTGGATCTGCTGGTAGGGATCGGAGGGGTGCTGGCGCACGCCGGCGATCCTTTCGATATGCTGCGCCAGGCCTTGAAGATCGAGGACAGCCTGGCCCTCACGCCGAAGCACCCCCAGCTCTATCTCGACCGGCATTATCTATTGGCGGCTATCGGGCTGCTGTCCGATATTTACCCGCAGGCGGCGGAAGCGCTGCTCGGGGAGACCCTGGCGCCATCGGAGGTGTAAAATTTGACACTAGAAAATAGAAAATGGGAGCAGAACCTGCTTGAGGAGAGCCGGCGGCAGGTGCTGGCCGGCTGGCCGACCGGGAGAGAGGTCGATCTCCAGGAAGCGATGAACTATCACCGCTCGCTCGGCCAGGAGAGAGTCTCCTATCACAAGCTTCGCCGGGGGCAGCAGGACGGAGTCACTTTCCTGCAGCCGCGGGCGGGGGTGGCCCTGCTCGATGAGCACATCAACTTGTTGAATACCCTCGAGCACCAGGGGGCGGCCGACTTCCTGCCCACCACGATCGATTCCTATACGCGCCAGAACCGCTATCAGGAGGCTGACAGGGGCATCGAGGAATCCAAAGTGGCCGGGCGTTCGATGCTGAACGGACTGCCGGCGGTCAACTATGGGGTGAAAAACTGCCGCCAGATCGTCGCTGCGACGGGGGTGCCGGTGCAGATCCGCCACGGTACGCCGGATGCCCGGCTGTTGGCGGAGATCGCCCTGGCCTCCGGCTTCACGGATTTCGAGGGTGGCGGTATCTCCTATAACATCCCCTATGCCAAGAATATCTCCCTGCAACAGTCCCTCTCCGATTGGCAGTATGTTGACCGGCTCTGCGGGCTCTATGCCGATGGCGGCATCATCATCAACCGGGAAATGTTCGGCCCGCTCACCGGGACGCTGGTTCCCCCCTTTATCTCGCACGCCGTGGGGATCATCGAGGCCCTGCTGGCGGCCGAGCAAGGCGTGCGCAGCATTGCTGTCGGTTACGGACAGGGGGGCAACCTGATCCAGGATACGGCGGCCCTGAGGACTCTGCCGCGCCTGGCCAGGCATTACCTGGACCGCTTCGGCTACCAGGATGTATTTGTCAGCACGGTCTTTCACCAGTGGATGGGGGGGTTCCCGCAGGACGAGTCCCGGGCTTTTGGCGTGATCGCCTGGGGCGCTGCCACTGCCGCTCTGGCCGGGGTCGACAAGGTGATCGTCAAGACTCCGCACGAAGCCCTGGGCGTGCCCACCGCCGAGGCCAACGTGGCTGGCCTGCTCTGCACCAGGCAGGTGATGCGCATGCTGGCCGAACAGAGCGTTCCGGCCACCCCCGGGCTGCAAGAGGAGGAGGAGGCCATCGAGCGGGAGGTCGGGGAGGTGATCGCCAAAGTCCTGGATCTCGGCGAGGGCGATCTGGCTGCCGGAGCGGTGCGGTCCTTTGCAGCCGGAGTGCTGGACGTGCCCTTCGCTCCATCCCGCTGTGCCAAGGGAGCGATCATGCCGGTGCGCGACCTGAGAGGAGCGATCCGGTTGCTGCACCCGGGCAAGCTGCCCCTGTCCCGGGAAAGCCTGGACTGGCACCGGTTAAAAATAGAAGAACGGGGCAGGGAAGAGCGGAGAGAGCCGGATTTCCACATGGTTATCGACGATATCTATGCTATCAGCAAGGGTATGCTGGTGGGTAAACCGAGGTGAATATGAGCGTGCATATTGAAAAAGTCCTGGCATCGCCCGGACTGACCGGTTTTTACTTCGACGATCAACTGGCGATCAAGGCTGGCGCCAAGTCAGATGGTTTTGCCTATGAGGGCGATCCGGTGACCCCGGGCTTTTCAGCAGTGCGACAGCGGGGCGAATCGCTGAGTATCCTCCTGCTCCTGTCCGACGGCAGCATCGCCTACGGCGACTGCGCCGCCGTCCAGTATTCGGGGGCGGGTGGCAGGGATCCGTTATTTCTGGCCAAGGATTTCGTACCGGTAGTCGAGCAGTGTCTGGCTGAGCGGCTGGAGGGCCGGGAGATCGCCTGTTTTCGGGATCTGGCCGGTGAACTGGACACCATGGCAGGGCCGGACGGCCACAGACTGCATACGGCTCTCCGCTACGGCCTCACCCAGGCGCTGCTCAACGCCGTGGCTCTGGGCGGGAAGAAGCTGATGTGCGAGGTATTATCAGAGGAGTACCACACGGAATTATCGCTTGATCCCATCCCCCTCTTTGCCCAGACCGGTGATGATCGCTACCTCAACGCCGACAAGGCGATCATCAAACGGGCCGATGTGTTGCCGCACGGCCTGATCAACAATGTAGAGACGAAGCTGGGCCGGAAGGGGGAGTTGCTGCTCGAGTATGTGCACTGGTTGAGCAAGAGAATTAGGCAGTTGGCCGGGGATGAGTACAAACCCGTCCTGCACATCGATGTTTATGGGACTCTGGGGCTGGCTTTCGATAACGACCTCGATACCATTGCCGAATATCTGGGCAAGCTGGAGATGGCTGCCGGGCCGTTCAGGCTGCGCATCGAGGGCCCTGTCGATATGGGCTCCAAGGAGGGGCAGATCGATGCCCTCTCCCGGTTGAGGCTGCTAGAGACGGTGAAGGGAATCAGGACCGAGATCGTGGCTGATGAGTGGTGCAACACCCTCGAGGATGTGCGCGATTTCACCGATGCCAGGGCTGGGCACATGATTCAGGTAAAAACCCCGGATCTCGGCGGCGTCGACAATATCGTGGAGGCGATTCTCTATGCCAAGTCCCACGGGGTCGGCGCCTACCAGGGCGGCACCTGCAACGAGACCGATCGCTCGGCCCAGGTCTGCGTTCACGTGGCCCTGGCCACCGGGCCCGACCAGATGTTGGCCAAGCCCGGGATGGGAGTCGACGAGGGGATGATGGTGGTTGAGAATGAGATGAGGCGCGCCCTGCGGGTGTTGCGCTTCAAGAGGGGGTCAGGGCGATGAGGCCGCTGGTATTGCTCTCACCTACGGCGATCCTGGGTTACGGCTTTCCGGCCGTCTCCCTGGACCGCGGGTTATCCTTCAATCCGGATGTGATCGCCGTCGATGCAGGTTCGACCGATCCGGGGCCCTATTACCTGGGTGCCGGGCAGTCCTTCGTGCCCCGGAGATCTGTCAAGAGAGACCTGGTCTTTCTACTGCGGGCCGCCCGCCGGCTGCATATACCGGTCCTCATCGGCTCTGCCGGGGGTTCCGGGGCGAGGCCGCACCTGGAGTGGTGCCGGGAGATCATCCTGGAAGTGGCCCGGGAGGAATCGCTCTCCTTCCGGATGGCGGTCATTCCCGCCGATGTACCCCGGTCATTGCTGCTAGAGGAACTGTCCAACGGCCGGGTCGAACCCCTGGGGCCGGCGCCGCAGCTTACAGCAGACGCAGTGAGCGAGAGTACCTACCTGGTCGCCCAGATGGGCGTCGAACCGTTGATGGAGGCGCTGGATGGAGGCGCCGAGGTGATCCTGGCCGGCCGCTGCTACGACCCGGCGGTATTTGCGGCTCTGCCTGTCAGACAGGGATACCCGGCCGGGCTCGCCCTGCACCTGGGCAAGATCCTGGAGTGCGCCGCCATCGCCGCGGTGCCGGGCAGCGGCAGCGATTGCATGATCGGTATCCTGGAGCAGGGCCGGTTCCTGGTCGAACCAGCCGGTGAGGGCCGGAGGGCCACCGAGGCCTCGGTGGCGGCCCACACCCTGTATGAGAAGGGTGATCCCTACCTGCTCCCGGGCCCCGGCGGCAGTATCGATCTGCAAGGGGCCGTCTTTACCCAGGTCACGGACCGCCGGGTAGCGGTGGAGGGCAGCAGATATTGCCCTGCCAGCCCGTATACGGTGAAGGTGGAGGGCGCCAGGCAGATTGGCTACCGGGTGGTCTCCCTGGCCGGCGCCCGGGACCCGGCCTTCATCGAACAGCTCGATACTGTATTGCAGGGTGTGGAAGAGCGAACGAGGGACAACTTCAGCAATGAAGAGGGCGGTTATCGGCTGCTGTTCCACGTATACGGCCGGGACGGGGTCATGGGCGCCCAGGAACCGCATCCCGCAGCCGGGCACGAGGTGGGGATTGTGATGGAGGCCATCGCTGACAGCCAGGAGTTTGCCGAGGCAGTGTTGGGTTTTGCCAGGTCGACCATGCTGCACTTCGGGTTTCCCGGGCGGCTGACTACCGCCGGCAATCTGGCTTTTCCCTACTCGCCGTCCGATTTCAAGGTGGGTAAGGCCTATGTCTTTTCCGTCCACCACCTGCTGACCCTGTCTGACCCGCAGCAGATCTTCCCGGTCTCCTTCGAGGAGGTGCGCCCATGAAACCGCTGGTGGAACTTGCCCAGGTGATCAGGACCAAGAATGCCGGGCCCTACGAACTGACCCTGGACATCATCTTCAAGAGCCGCCGGATCTACGAACAGGTGAAGAGAGAGAACAGTCTGAACGCCCCCCTGATCGCCCGGATCTATGGGGTGCCGGAGCCGGACATCCTGAAGGCGATCTACTTCGACCCGGCCTGCGCCTTCAAGGCTACCATGAAAAGGCCGCTGCCCTGTGGCGATCCGGGCGAGCGGGATATCTACGGCGCTCAGCAGCACGCCCCACTGTTAGACTTGCTGCTGCCCTGGGAGGATGAGCATGAATCAGATTCATGAGTTTTTAATGCATTCGGTCTACTTCGCCCCGCGGGGCAAGAGGCGGATTCATGAACTGGGCGAGCACCTGGCCCAGCGGTATATGTCAGCCGAAGATCTTCTGGTTGGCGTGATCGGGGATGCGGGCGCCGGCAAGTCCCTGCTGATCCAGGGGATGTTCCCGGGATTGGAACTGTCCAACGATGACGAGCGGATCAATATCAGGCCGTTGCCACTGCTCTCCGATGTGGAGGACGGCGCCTTCGAATACCATACCTATCACCTGGATATGCTGTTCGAGCAGGCGTTTACCCAGCCGGGCATCCTGGCCGATGCCGTGAGCAAGGCGATTGCCGATGGCTGCCGGGTGGTGATCGAGCACTTTGACCTGCTCTACCCCTACCTGCGCATGAATGCCCGGATCCTGGTGGGGATCGGGGAGGAGGTCATCATCGCCCGTCCGGGACTGTTTGGCCCGGAACCGGAGGAAATCAGGTCGATCGTCTACCCGTCCCTTTACTACCGTAAAATGGCCCATTCGGCTGAGGACATCACCCAGCAGGTGCTGAGCCGGATGGGCATGCCCACGGCCGATGATCATGGAGACGTGCGCCACGGATTCATGCTCTGTTTTTCCCACCAGCATCAGGTGGATCTGGCGCTGGTGGAGCGGCTGGTCAAAGAGATTGTCGACAGCAACCTGCCGATCACTCCTATCGGAGAGAGGAGCATCCATATCGGCGATCATGAACTGGCCTGTACCGGCCCCCGTATCCATGTCCGCAACACCGGGGAGATCAAAAACTTCCGGTTGCTGCCCGATTTTGTCTACAACCCGCACCGGAACGAGTACGGCATTGTGGGTTTCGTCGGAGAAAAACCGATCAATTTTCTGGCCGGATCGCAGATCGGCGTTGAGCCGTTATTTTGAGTGTGTGCCCGGCCTGGATCAAACACAGAAAGCTATAGAAAGTTGTAGAAAAAAAGAATTGATCAGGACAGGATTTTTTTAACCAAGAGAGAATAGCTATACAAGCTGTATACAACTAGTATACGTATCCGATAGGGAGGTATCGCGGATGATATCCAAATTGTTCGGACTGGATGGCAGAGTGGCCCTGGTAACAGGCGCCGCGCAGGGACTTGGCCGTGGCTATGCCCAGGCTCTGGCGGCAGCAGGGGCATTGACTATTTGCATGGACCGTGACCATCCCGAGGAGACGGTGTCTCTGATCCGGGATGCGGGAGGCAAGGCGGAGCCGTGCCAGGTGGATATTTCTCGCCCTGTCGATGTGCAGGCGGCGATCGACGGCATCGTCAACAAGTACGGTCAATTGAATATCCTGGTCAACAACGCCGGGACCGAGATCGAAAAGAATTTCCTCGAATATAGCGAGCAGGAATACGACACCATCATGGGCACCAACCTCAGGGGCCTCTTCTTCGCCTCCCAGGTGGCTGCCCGTTACATGGTCAAGCAGCGCAACGGCAAGATCATCAACCAGGGATCCCTGGGCAGCCAGATCGGCCTGGCCGGATCGACTGTATACTGCGCCACCAAAGGGGGCGTGCTGCTGTTCACTCGTGCCCTGGCGATTGAGCTGGCCCCCTTCAATGTCCAGGTCAACGCCATCGGGCCGGGCTACTTCCGCACCAGTATGACCGAACCCTTCTTCCAGGATCCGGAGCACCGGCAATGGATCGAAAACCGGATTCCGGCGGGGCGAGTGGGCACCAACGATGATCTGGCGGGGACGGTAGTATTTCTGGCGAGCCCCGCCTCGGACTATATCACTGGCCAGATCATCTACGTTGATGGCGGCTGGTTGGCCAGCTAATCGCCTGCCGGCGCCGGCAGGTGCTTGTGAGCAAACAAGTGAGCAAACCAGTGGGGAGTGAAAACCTTGCAAGCTGCCCGTTATTATGGAATCAGAGATGTGCGAGTCGACGATATACCGAAGCCGGCCTGCCCTCCGGGCCAGGTTCTGGTCAAGGTGGCTTACGCCGGCATCTGCGGCTCTGACCTGCACATATACAGAAAAGGGATGTTCGTCAAGTACCTCCAGGAGACCATGGGACACGAATATTCCGGCACGATCGAAGAGGTCGGCGCCGGAGTTGACGGCTGGAAGCCCGGTGACCAGGTGGTGGGCGACCCGCGGGTGGGATGCGGCGGCTGTGCCTGGTGCCTGCAGGGGAACTACAACCTCTGCCCGGACCTGGGATTTATCGGCGAGGTCTCTCCCGGTTGTTTTACCGAGTATATCCTGGCGGATCCGCAGAAGCTGTTGAGAATACCGCCCGCAGTAGATCTGCGCCGGGCGGCTCTGGTCGAACCCCTGGCGGTGGCTTTGCACATCCTTGATCAGGGCGCCGTAACCGGGGATACTGCACTGGGCATCATCGGCGCCGGTCCGATCGGGCTTTTGACGATCGTTGCGGCCAAAGCGCTCGGAGTGCAACAGGTGACGGTCCTCGATATCTCTGACCCCAGGCTGGACCTGGCGCACAGGATCGGCGCCGACCGGGTAGGGTCGGCTTTTCCGGAGGATAGCACAGATACGGTTGACGTGGCAGTGGAAGCGGTGGGCGTGGCTAGTACCCTGGATGGCGCTCTCAAATGGGTGAGACCGGAGGGAAGGCTGGTCATGGTGGCTCTATACGAGGAACCGGCGCCGATCGACCCCAACTATATTGTCGGTAAGGAATTGCATCTGGTTGGCGTCAACGCCTACACCACCGCCGACCTGGAGCGGGCGGTGGACTTTCTGACGGCCTGCCCTCCGGGTATTGAGCAGGTGATCTCCCACGTATTGCCTCTGAATTCCGTGGCACGTGGTTTTGAACTCTTGACAACACCGGGGACGACTTGTGCAAAAATATTGCTGGCTCCCGGAACCTGAGCATGCTTGTATATGGAAGCATATGGGCTCGCAAAGAAGTGGGGGGAGAGTGGAGAGATGGCAAGCTTGTCCAGCCGCATGGAAGAGCTTCGCAACAAGGGAAAATCAAACCTGGCGCGAACTGCTTACTTGCAGTTGAAGGAAGATATCGTGTTCGCCAAGTTCAAGCCGGGGGAATACATCAGCGAGAACATGCTGGCCACGGTTCTGGAGATGAGCCGGACACCGGTACGGGAGGCATTGAAGGAGCTGGCCTTCGAGAACCTGGTGGAACTCCTGCCGGGACGGGGGGCCGTGGTCAAGGATATATCCTTGAAAGACTTGAAGGAAATATTTGAGCTGCGCAGGGTCTTGGAATGCTTTGCTGCTGAGAGCGCGGTAGACAATCTCACAGATGCCGAAATTCAAGACCTGGAACAGACCTGGTTGTCTTTCCAGGATCAGGTCTGCCGGGGGCAGCAACTGGAGTGGGAAACCGTCAGTCGTTACGATAACGCCCTACATGAGATGATTGTAGATAATTGCAGCAACTCACATCTGAAAAACTTTATGAGCGTTTTGGGCCAGCAGATCTTGCGCTACCAGCTATTGACGGCAATGGCCCTCGGGGATGTGAAGGACACCATCCGGCAGCACCTGGAGATTATCGCCCTGCTCAAAAGCCGAAACAATGAGGAATTGATTGCGGCGCTCGGCCGGCATATCGAACAGGCGGAAAGTATTCTGGTGAAAAGCCACAGCTGAACGAGACACGGGGACGGTTCTCCTGTTTCAGGTGGCCAAGAGAAAATGGGGCGAGGCAGCGTCGCCTGCCCCATTGCTCACGGCAAGTAAAATATCTAGTAATAGGTGGTGAGGAAGATGGAGTTGACGCCAGAAGAGCAGCAGATGCTCGACGGCAAGTACGGAGAGGGCGTGGCCATCGCCATGAAGGTACAGGTGGCAGTGGGTGAGGCCTTCGGCGCTGAGCGCATGATAGAGATCAGCAGAGCTCACGTAGCGTTGAGCAACCAGGAAGCCGATCTATGGTTTGCAGAGAAGCTGGTCAGTGGCGGGGCGCGCTGCCGGATCTCACCGACCGTCAACCCGGGCTTCAATTTGGAATATTTTCAGGGTGTGACGGAGATCTCCCCGGAAGATGAGTCTGTGATCAAACGCACGCGAGCCGCCTATAAGGCGATCGGTGCTACTCTGACCTACAGCTGCACCCCGTATCTGGAAGAAAATATCCCCCGGTTTGGTGAGATTACAGCCTATTCCGAATCGAGCGCCACCCCCTACATGAATTCGGTCTACGGCGCCAGGACCAACAGGGAATCCGCCCAGAGTGCTCTCTGCGCTGCGGTAACCGGCAGGACACCGCTGTATGGCTTCCTGTTGGACGCCAACCGCAAAGGGCAGGTGCTGGTTGAGGTACAGGCGACGCTGCGGGATGATTCTGATTACAGTATGCTTGGCTACTGTGCCCCTAAGAAAATAGGCTTTGGCGTTCCTGTTTTCACGGGGATCGACAACCCGTCGCCGGAGGGGCTGATGAATCTGGGCGCACAGTTAAATACCGCCGGCGCTGTTACCATGTATCATATCGTGGGGGTAACTCCGGAAGCCCGCACACTGGAGGCGGCATTCCAGGGCGAAGAGCCCCAGAAGCGGGTGGTGATCACCGATCAGGACCTCCAGGAGATGCGGCAGACCCTCTCCGCAAGCACAGGTAAAATCGATTTTGCCATGTTTGGCTGCCCGCACCTGACCATCAGCCAGGTGGCCCGGATCGCCGGCCAGGTTGAGGGAAAGAGATTACAGGCGGAACTGTGGATCTGCACCTCCTTCCAGACCAAGGAACTGGCCAGCCGGATGGGCTTTGTGGATGTCATCAGCCAGGCCGGGGGCCACATCGTGGAGGATTCCTGCGTCGATCAGCCCTGCTGGCACCACCTGTATGGCAAAAAGGGAGTGACCGATTCCCCGAAGTGTGCCTATTACACTAAAAGAAGAAACATGGAGTTCGTTCTCAGAAGCATTCCTGAATGCGTGGATGCTGCCATCAGGGGGGAAGTCGCATGAGCAGTCAGGCTATCGCCATGAAATGCCATCGCATCGCCGGCGGCAAGGCCCGGGGGGAGGCGCTGGTCTCCACCGATGATATCTGTTTCTACCTGGTAGATCCCCAGAATGGCCTGGTGATTGAAAAGGGCCATGCTCTGGAGGGGCAGTGCATCGCCGGAAAGGTACTGGTCTTCCCTAGCGGCAAGGGCAGTTCGGTGGTGCAGGCTGACGGGCTCTACCAGTTGACTATGAAAGGGACCGCCCCGAAAGCGCTGGTAATCGAGCGCCCGGACACGGTGATGGTGGCCAGCGCCATTATCATGAACGTGCCGGTGGTGGATCGTCTGGACCAGGAGTTCTACCAGACTGTTGCCAACGGTGACGAAATTGAAGTAGATGCAGACAGTGAACTGGTAACCATTTTAAAAAAACAGAAGGAGGAAATAAAATGATTACCTTAAAAGCAGCTAAAAGATCTGTCAATACCAGTGAAAACGTCCAGGAGATCGTGCTCGGCATCCTGGATAAGGTTAAAAATGAGGGCGACCAGGCGATCCTGGAGCTTACGGAACGCTTCGACGGTGTTAAACTGAACGAGTTGAGAGTGCCCAGGGAAGCCTTTAAAAAGGCCTACGACCTGGTCTCCAAGGAGACGGTCAGGAGCCTGGAGTTTGCCGCCGAGCAGATCCGGTTCTTTGCCGAGCAGCAGTTGCAGTGCCTGAAACCCCTGGAATGTGAGCACCTTCCAGGGGTGAAGCTTGGCCACCGGCTGATTCCCATCCAGTCCTGCGGCGCTTACGTACCGGCCGGTCGCTACCCGCTTCCTTCCACGACACTGATGACTGCCATCCCCGCCAAAGTGGCCGGGGTGGACCGGGTGGCTGCCTGCTCGCCGCCATCGCGAGAGTATGGGACGATCCACCCGGCGGTGCTGGTAGGCATGGATCTGGCCGGTGTCGATGAGGCCTATTGCATGGGCGGAGCCCAGGCAATCGCCGCCTATACCTATGGCACCAAGAGCGTGGCCCCGGTCGACATCATCGTGGGGCCCGGCAACCAGTTCGTCACCGAGGCCAAGCGGCAGGTCAGCGGCACTGTCGGTATCGACATGCTGGCCGGTCCGAGCGAGGCCGTGATTATCGCCGACGATACCGCTCCGGTACGGTTTGTGGCGGTGGACCTGCTGGCCAGGTGCGAGCACGATCCCAACTCCATCGCCGTGCTGATCACCACCAGCCGGCGGCTGGCCGAAGAGGTGGAGAAACAGGTTCACGAAGAGTTGAAGACTCTGGGTACTGCGGAGTTGGCCGGCCAGACCTGGGAGGACAACGGTCAGATCATCCTGGTCGACGACATGGAGGAAGCGATCGCCCTGTCCGATCAATTTGCCATCGAACACCTCCAGATCATGACCGCCCATGACGATGAACTGGCGCCCAGGCTGCGCAACTACGGCTCACTGTTCATCGGTCAGGAGGACCCGGTAGCCTTTGGCGACTACGTCTCCGGCCCCAACCACACCCTGCCCACCCTCACCACCGCCCGGTTCAGCAACGGGATCTGGGTCGGCACCTTTATCAAAGCCTCAACGTATGAGCACGTGACCCCTGCCGGAGCCGCCCTCCTGGCGCAGCACTGTTCCCATCTGGCTGGCGTGGAGGGATTGCTGGCACACCAGCGCGCCGCTGACCTGAGAAAGAAATAGGCAGGCTGCATGGTGCGTGATTTGAGGGGAGGCGAAAGTGATGCCGAAACAGGATACAGATGCTCCCATGCTGCAACTGCGTGATGTTTCCAAGATCTATCCCGGCACGGTGGCCCTGTACAAGGCCAATCTGTCGGTGCGGCGCGGAGAAGTGCACGGCATCATCGGCAAGAACGGCGCCGGCAAGTCAACGCTGGTGGATATCATTGCCGGCATCATCGAACCGACCGAGGGGGAGATCATTGTCGGCGATAAGAAATACACCACCCTGTCGCGGATTGCTGCCAAAAGAGAGCAGATCGCGGTGGTCACGCAGGAGCCGCAGGTGATCCTGGATCTCACGGTGGCCGAGAACCTCTTCCTCGGGGACTTCGGGGAGAGGCGCATGATCGTCAACTGGCAGGAGCTTTACGCCAAGGCGGACCAGGTGATCGCCAAGGCCAACCTGAAGATCGATGCCAGGTCCAAGGCGGGAGATCTGTCCATGAGCGAACGGCAATTGCTGCTTGTGCTCAAGGCCTGTTACGTGGAGGATGCCCGGATCGTGATGCTGGACGAGGCTTCGGCCAGCCTGTCCCAGGATGATGAGAGGCTGCTGCACCGGATCATCGCTGAAAGAAAAAGGGAAGGGAACACGGTGATCATCATCTCCCACCGGACCGATGAATTGCTGGCGGTCTGCGACCGGGTGACCGTGGTCCGTGACGGCAGGACCCTGGGCAGCCAAGATTGCAGCCGGTTGAATAAAGAGACGCTCTCTTCCCTGATCGTGGGGGAGGGCTTCCAGCTAAAGGATGTTTTCGGCGGGCTGGACTCTACCAAGGTAAAGAGCAACCAGGTGTTGCTTTCGGTAGAGAACCTGACCAGGGTGGGGGCATTTCAGAATATCAGCCTCACCCTTCGCAAGGGGGAGATCCTGGGTCTGGCCGGACTTAGAGGCAGTGGCCGCACCGAATTCTTAAAAGGCGTGGCCGGGATCGAGCCGGCCGAAGAGGGCACGGTAGCCATCGGCAACCTGAAAACACGTTTCAGCAGTCCCTCGCAGGCACTCAAAAGCGGCATCGTCTACCTGCCGGAAGACCGGGAGCATGAGGGCCTGATCAAATCCCTCACGGTTCGGGACAACCTGAGCCTGAACGCCCTGAGCAGGGTTAGCAAGCGCTATATCATCAACAAGAGTTCAGAGAGGAAGTTTACCTCTGACGTTGTCGAGGCGCTGGGAATAAAGGTGGCGTCAATAGATCAGGAAGTCAACCAGCTGAGCGGCGGCAACAAGCAGAAGGTAGTAGTAGGGAGGATATCCGCAGCGGAACCGCAGGTCTTCCTGCTGGACGAGCCTACCAGAGGCGTGGATATTTCCGCCAAGGAGAGCATCCTGACCATCATCAAGGAGAGATTGAGCGCGGCGGCGGGAGTCATTATCACCTCACCCGGCCTGGACGACCTGATGATGATCTGTGACCGCGTCCTGGTTCTCTATAAAGGTAAGATCATCTCAGAGTTCGACCGGTCGGAGTTCAACGAGGGGGACCTGTTTTTGGCCCTGCAGGGTGGGACCAAGAGCCAGAAGGCAGCCGGTTAGGCTATTGACGAAGGAAGATTGAAAAACCTTGGCAAAGGGGCATAGCTCATGTCATTAAAGTTACGCATGGAATTGCTGCTGCTGGACAACCTGATCTGGGTGATCGTGGCCATTTTCTTCCTGTTCAACCTGCTTTTCACCGAAAATTTTGCTTCCTATGATAACCTGATCAATATCGTGTTCCATTCGTCGATCTTGGGCTTGCTGGTGCTGGCGGAGGGCCTGATCCTGATTATCGGGCACCTCGACCTGTCGATCGATGCCACCCTGGCCTTCGCGCCGGGCCTGGCCATGTTGCTGGCCATGAGATGGATCCATGGCGGGATCGACCCGGTGACGACGATCCTGATCACCCTGGCAATCGGCGCCCTGGTGGGCCTGTTCAACGGATACCTCATTGCCAAGGTCGGAGTCAACCCATTCCTGCAGACACTGTCGATGGAGATCATGCTGAGAGGACTGGTGCTGTTCCTGGTGCCGCTATCCATCTTTCCCCTCAGCCGCATCTATACCTATGCCGGGGCCGGCCGGATCGTCGGCAATATTCCGGCGGCCATCATTGTCATGTTAGCCGCCTACGCCATCTTTCACCTGATCATACAGTACACCACCTATGGCCGCAATTACCTGGCCACCGGGGGCAATCCCAAGGCCAGCTTCATCGCCGGTATCGATACCAGGCGCATGGTCATCTCCGCTTTCGTGATCGCCGGCATCCTGGCGGCGGTGGCGGGCTTGTTGACCGCTGGCAGGCAGGGCTCGGTTTCCAATACCATGGGGACCGGTATGGTGATGTATGCCTTCGCCGGAGCCATCCTGGGGGGCTGCAGCCTGAATGGCGGCAAGGGCACCCCGCTGGGCATGCTCGGAGGCACCATTCTGCTGGGTATGATCTCCAACTCCCTCACCCTGCTGGGAGTTGACGTCACCCTGGTCTCTGCCACGCAGGGCGCCCTGATCTTCCTGGCGATCATTCTCGACCGCGGCAGGGAGCGGGCGCGCAATCACCTGCTGCATCAAGAACAAGTGAAGAAGCTCGCTCTGGAGCCTGGACAACAGGCACAACAGGCGGGTTGAGTCTGATGAATCAGCTGCTGAGGGGGTGAACAGGAGGCGGCCCAGTTTTAAGCATCAGTATTGAAATCAGTTTTGAAAATCGTATTCTAACAATTTAAAAGGAGTGGGGACCGAGTGAGGAGTAAGTGGGTAACCGGTATTTTAATCGTGTTTCTGGCGTTTTCCACCCTGCTGGTGGGTTGCGCTCCCAAACAACAGGCTACTGCTAAAAAGCAGCTTAAAATCGGCATGGTCATCAAGGAGCCTTCTGCTCCATACATCCAGGCTTTCATTCACGGCGCCCAGGACAAGGCTGACCAGTTAGGCGTGAAGCTCGACATCAAGGACGGTCAGGCGGATTCCCTGAAAATTCAGGAACTGATGGACAACTACATCGATCAGAAGTATGACGGCTTCATCATGGCCGGGGCTGTCGATCTCAAGGCGATCGTTCCGGGTATCCAGAGGCTCAACGATGCTCATATACCGATCATGGCCCTCGATACCTCTCCGGAGGGGGGCAAGGTCGACCTGTTCCTGTCCTTTGACCTGGAGCAGTCGAGCAAGAAGGCGGCCGAGATCTTTGTCCAGGGGATCAAGGACCGCAACGGCGGTCAGGTTCCCAAGGGCGTGGTGGTCCAAATCACCGGCGCAACGGCGGACATGTTCGCCCAGGCCTGTGATAAGGGGTTCCATGACGTCATCGATCAGTATCCGCAGTTGAAAGTAGCCACGGCTGACGGCAACTGGGACAACGTCACCGCCAACACCCGCACCGCCGATCTGCTGACCCGCTATGGCAAACAGGTATTGGGCATCTACGTGCAAACGCCGGACATCATGGGCCCCGGTGTCGTCTCGGCCATCGAGGCTGCCGGGCTCAATGCGAAGAATTACGGCATCTGCGGCATCTGCATGGGGCCTGAAGGCGAGGGTCTGATCAAGCAGGGCAAGCTGCT
>JBEKKU010000042.1:0-16465 GCA_050010575.1 Thermacetogeniaceae bacterium
CTTGACCCAGGTGGAAGGTAGGCCCGAGCAACAGGTGGTGCACATGGTGATACTGCGTTCCCTGCAGCATGCCCGCTATGCCCCAGCGCCCCTCGGCCATTTTGGACTGGCGGTGGAGTTCTATACTCACTTCACCTCACCGATCCGCCGCTACCCGGACCTGATCGTCCACCGGGTGCTACGGGAGGTCATTGCCCACCGGTCACTCTCCGCCAAGCGCAGAGAGCGGTTGGAGCAACAGATGCCGGAATATGCCGTGCAGAGTTCCAAGCGGGAACAGGTGGCTGAAGAGGCTGAGCGGGAGACCGTAGACCTCAAGAAGGTGGAATACATCCGGCAGTTTATGGGGGAGATTTTCGACGGGTTCGTCTCCAGTGTGACCAACTTCGGGATGTTCATCGCCCTGCCCAACGGTATCGAAGGTTTGGTGCACGTTTCTACCATGGCCGACGACTACTATCTGTTTAATGACAAGAATTACACCCTGACCGGTGAACATACCAAGAAGAGCTTCCGGATCGGCGACAAGGTGCACGTGCAACTGGTACGGGCCAGCCTGGAGGACCGGCAGATCGACTTCGAACTGGTGGTCAAGGCTGAGCAGGAGCGAGAATAACAGGCTGGAGCAGGCAGTATGGCTGCTGGATAGCCCCGAGCCAGCCTGTGGATGGGCTGTGTTGATGGAAGAGCAGATCTATGACCATTGCTTTGTCTGCGGCCCCAGGAACGCTACGGGGCTGCAACTGAAGATCGCTTACGATAACGGGGAGGCCAGGGCTGAATTGCTGGCTGATGCCCGTTGGGAGGGCTATCCCGGGGTCGTACACGGCGGTGTACTCTGTGCCCTGCTCGACGATTTGGTATGCCATGCTGCCTACTCCGCGATCGGACAATATGCGATCACCGCGACCATTGAGGTGCGCTTCCGCAGTCCTGCTCGCGTCGGTTCTTACCTCTGTTGCAGGGCCCGGGTTGATGGCGCCGGGCCTGATAGGCCCAGCGCGCAAGGCCGCCTGGTGGAGGCGGAGGGAGAGATCCATGACCGGGACGGCCGGTTGATCGCCACCGCCAAGAGCAAGTTAATGATCATGTCACAGGACCAGTTGGATGGCTTCATAGGCACGTAAACTACTTGCTTGTCGTATTTCTTCAAGTACGTTAAGATAGCTCGACATTCCGGTTATAATGGCGCTATGATTACTTCAGCGGGCGTTTTGAGCGAGGTGAGCAGGATGGGGGAGGCCCAGCGGGAGCCGATCAAGGTCGTGGCCGAGAACCGCAAGGCCCGCCACGATTATTTCATAGATGAAACCTACGAGGCAGGAATCTCCCTGGCCGGGACAGAGGTCAAGTCGATGCGGGCCGGCAAGGTGAACCTGCGGGATAGCTACGCCAGTGTGGACGACAACGAGATATTTGTCCACAACATGCACGTCAGCCCATATGAACAGGGCAACCGCTTTAACCAGGATCCCAAGCGGACGCGCAAGCTGTTGTTGCACCGGCAGGAGATCAGACGCCTGCTGGGGCAAACGACCCAGAAGGGCTATACCCTGATTCCCTTAAGGGTTTACTTCAAGCACGGGCGGGTGAAGATCGAGATTGCCCTGGCCCGGGGCAAGAGGCTCTATGACAAGCGGGAGGAGATCGCCAAGCGGGATGCTGACCGGGAGATCGCCAGGGAACTGCGGGGCCGTGACCGGGAGTAGCAGAGCAGATTGATCTATTAACAGGATATGGTGATACTGTATGTTAGTGGCAGGATGGTTTAAAGGGCCGTCTATTTGTGATATAATTTAACATAGGAACCGGTTAAGGCCGGAGCAATTGTTATTGATATGGGGGCGTACTGGCTTCGACGGGGGATGTAGAGCAAAGGAAGCGAGCTGGGGTCCCACCTGCCCGTAATACGGTGGAAAACGTATAACTGCCAACGATAACTTAGCACTGGCTGCCTAACTAGGCAGCCCGTCCTACCCGGGATCTCCTGCGGCCTGGGATAGGGCGCCGACTAGCAGGATACCTAAGGGCCAATTCTCGGAGGCCCTGATGGGAATCTCATCGAGATAGCGCCAGCGAAGCCTGCCGGAGGGCGTCGTGTTAGGGGCGAATCCTGTACACCGGCTGCGCTCGGAGAAACCTTTGTGGCCTTTCTTTCGGACAGGGGTTCGATTCCCCTCGCCTCCACCAAATTTTAAATTAAGCAGACCTGTCATTATCGGTCTGCTTTATTATATGGATATGAAATTTAGAACCGGTCATCTGCTCAGCCGCGCGGGATAATTGGCAATTTGCGCACCTTGATACGATGCTCCCGAAAGATCACCACTGCACCCTGCAGCAAATCATCTGTTATTTTAGGCAAGTTTGACAGCAGAGTAGTTAGTAGAACAGGCGGCCTTTTGTCTGATTGGCGGAACAGTATTACCGAAGGGTCAGAAGAATTACGAAGCGCCAGCAGCGTTCCAAAATCAGTATCAGCTGATATGATAATTCTCTTTTCACGGGATGCTTAATCAAAGATGGCCTGGTCGGGCGCCACCGCCAGGCCCAGATCTCTAACATGAACTGCATCATGCCTGGCTTTGCGCAGTCCTTCTGCCAGGTAGGGCGACAGAGCGTTGTCGATTAGAAACCTCATAGCTCTTCTACCAGCGGTAGCTCACGTTCGCGCACGGCTGCTGCGGCAAATCGCAAGGCCTCATCGATGTCCTCCGGCTCCAGATCGGGGTAATACCCGATAATCTCTTCACGAGTCAGGCCGTTGGCAAGCAAATCCACAACCGTAGCTACTGGAATGCGCAAGCCTCTGATGCAAGGCACTCCGTCCATCTTATCAGGATCTACAGTGATTCTTCGAAAGCCCATCCTTGCACCATCCTTAAATGCCGATATCAGTCAATTGCCATTTTAACATATCTTCAACATGTCATTTAACAGCGAAATCGATTTTGTTTTAACGGCTTACGATGGGTTGACTCTGCTAACGAAAGTTGATTTCCTATTCTTGCCGTCGATCTTGAGAATCACGGCGTCCTTGACCGGGTTGCCGTCAGGGCCAAAAGTGATCTTGCCAGTAACAGTCTGAAAATCCCTGAGGGTCTGGATGGCATCCTTGATCTTGGTCGGGTCGTTGGACTGCGCGTCCTCGATGCCCTTCAGCACGATGTTCGTCGCATCATAGGCCAGAAGTCGCCATGGCATCCGGCACGGAGCCGTATGCAGTTTGATAGTCCTTGACCCAGTTCTGTACTAACGGATCTGGGTCATCGGCGGAGTAGTGGTTGGTGAAGTAGCCGTCATCCATGGTTGCCCAGTCGATTGCTATATAGTCGGTGAGCGGTCCGATGAAACCAATTTTTATAGTGCTTGGTGATGTGCTGCTGGACTTGCTGCGGTCGCTATCGACTGATCGAAACAACTCTATTTTCTTTTCAGCGCTTTTTCGAATAATCCTTTGTCGAATATATAGATTCTTTGTCGATGCTTTCCTACAAATGCCTGAGACGATCCGAGCACACATTTAACCGCTTTTGAATTTCATTTGACGGAAGCCAGCCGACTCCTTAAACAATACATTTTTACGGAGATAGTATTAAATGCAGCCTTGCAAAGCTGCCATCGCTGTATCCCTTGATCAATTCTGCTCTGGGGATCGCTGCGATGTTCAGCCAGAATCTGCTTCCAAAGACTATGGTTTAGAATATATAGGGATTCATAAATCACCCTTGATGTAGTATAGTAAGCATATAATAAGTATATAATAATGCTACGAAATGAGGTGCCAGTATGATGAATATTAAGCCGTCTGCGGCGATCCGGAAAAATTATAATGAGATCTCCCAGCTATGCAAGCGGTCGGGAGAACCGGTGTTCCTAACCAAAAATGGCGAAGGCGATCTGGTGGTGATGGACATTGAAGCCTTTACAAGGCGCGAAAGCATGTTGCTCCTTCGGGAAAGTCTGGTTGCGGCAGAAGAAGGCCGGTTGAGCGGTAAAAGTGGTTATTCCATTGACGAGGTGTCCAATATGATGAAGGCCGCCGTCAAAGAGGTACTGGATGGACAGCGCAGGTGAGCTATATAAGGTGATCATCTCCGAAGATGCGGCGCAGATGCTGGTATCCCATTCCCGTTTTCTGGCGCAGGTCAGCGAAACGGCGGCATACCAACTCATTGCTGAGTTTGACGAGAAAGTAAAGTCTCTGGGGGAATTTCCAAATCGTAACCCACGGCTTTCCGACCCACTGGTATCGGCAGGCAAATATCGCAAGCTCCTGATGGCGAAGCGGTATCTGCTGATTTATCAGGTGAAGGGCCATACCGTATATGTGGATGCCGTGGTAGACTGTCGGCAGGACTACGGCTGGCTGCTATAGGCGCATTCTGACCAAGTTTGCCTCCTGCTTGCGGTCGCCACATATAACTGCTCAGCTTTTTGACGTTGGCCTGCTTGTGACTGCTATTTCCAGCGGTATCTCATCATCGATCTGGTTGGGATCCGGGTCCAGATAGGTGACTTTTATGCTGTCGCCCACCTGCACGCCTCCGAAGTAATTTCCGTTGCTGTCGACTACCCGGGCGCTATCCCAGTTGTTGAACCAGCCTGGCTGGCTCTTGGAAACTTTGGCGCTAAGCATGAGGCGGCCCCCTGAAAAACTCTGTACTTTGGCTGAAATCTGTTTCGTAACCAGGGGGACAACCTTGGTCACCTTTCCGTCTGCTAAAGAGATATCAATGTAAGCTCCTGCCTGCAGGCTCTGAAAGCCAACGGTCTGATTCTTGTTATTGCTTTCAATCACGGCATCCCAGGCAATCGGAAAGTTCCTTTCCTGGCATTGGAGATCGCTGATCACGAGATAGCTTTCCACTCCCAGCGCAACAGCCTTGATCGTGCCCCTGACCGTTTCGTTCTGGGATGCTTGCGGGCGCTCTTCCAGCATTGATACGCACGCCACCTGGTTGGCGCTGTCCAAGAGGAGTTCCACCCTGTCGCCGATAATATCCTGCAGCGAGCATTCCTTACCCCCGGCAAAGTAGGTTATAGTGGGGGACAGGTTAATGGTCTTAGCTCCTTGCAGCGAAACCAGTTCGAGCACCTGAGCCTTTTTCCCGGAAGAGGAACTCCTGATCCACCCCTCAGCCCTTCTGTTGGCAGGCAACTCGGCCCAGCTCAAGTCGATCAGACGGGCGATAATAGCGGCCATCTCTCCCCGGGTAATGCTTTTTTGGGGACCAAAGCTGCCATCGCTGTATCCCTTGATCAGTCCCGCTTCGTAGATCGCTGCAATATAAGGAACGTAGGCAGGTGGGGCGGCGCTCAGATCGGTAAGGGCACTGTTCGTTGCCGATAGGCCAGAGACCGGAAGCTGGAGCAGGCGGCAGAGCATGACTGCGACCTGGCCCCTGGTCGCTGGCGCATCCGGATCGAATGTGCTTGAGAGGTCTTCCGGGATAATGTCGTTGGCGACAGCAGAGTCGATGTAGGGCTGACCCCAGGGCACTTGTATGGCGCTGTGCGCAGGGCTCGCTGCCGTACCGGCATTCTGCCGGGAACCTGGAGCTGAGCCACAGGTCTTGGACAGCAGCACTACTGATTCTAGCAGTGAGACTGGCCGATCCGGCATGAACTGACCGGAAGGATAACCTTTGATCAGATCTAGGGTGGCATCCCGGACAACTGCCTGGTATGACCAGTGGTTCTGCAGATCGGTAAATGCAGTTGCCGATGCCCGTGTGCTAAACATCAGGACTGATAAGACTGTCAGCATCATGATCAGCCCCAACCTTAATTCTTGTTGCCGTACCTGTTTGCAGCCAAGCATGATGACCTCATTCTGCCGGTATTTTAATCTTGTAAAGATTTCCGTTGTCTGTGGCAACGTACAAAAACCCTTCAGCATCGATCAGTGGTGTCCGGCTAATCGCCCCATCCAGGCTCAAGTCCCAATCCATCCGCCCGGTGGGGCCTACGGCTATCAGCCGTCCATCACTGCAGCCTGCGTAGACGCGTCCGGTTTTATTATCCGTTGCGGGGGGTGACGCTAGCTTGTCGTATGGCGATTTCCAGAGAAGAGCGCCTGTTTTGGCGTCTAAGGCGTACATTTCTCCTTTCATCGTCAGGTAGAGAGATCCTGCAGCCGATCTGGCCAGGCCCAGGAAGTTATTGTCGGAGATTATAGTCTGCCACTGTGGCTGAGTGCTGTTGGGGGCAAAAGAGCATACCCGGCCCTTGTTATACTGCGCGGCTTTTTTATTTTCAGCGGCGATAAAAACCGTTCCATCGGCGCCGGTCAGCAGGAAGGCCTGCTTCAAGGCGCCCAGCCAGTAGTTCCACAGGCTCTTACCCTGGGCGTCGAAAACCGACAGTTGAAACTGATCGGTGCCTGCGCTCTCGATGGCGTAGCAGTCAGATCCGGCTGCCAGGCAAGCCATGCTAGCGAATGGGGATGGCGGTTTGGTCGACCGTAATTCGCTGGAGTTCCAGTGGGTGAGCGCAACCAGGCGCCCGGTCGAGTCGAGGGTATATAACCCGGAAGCCTGGGGGAAATACAGATTGTTCTGGCCATAGGCCAACCATGCATTGCTAGAACCGCTTGTGGCCGGGTAGACCGAGAAAGACCAGCCGGCAACCCCATTAGGTTTTATCTCCTGGATGGAGGAAGGGCCCGGAACAAAAATTGACCCATTTGCAGCACCAACGGGGTATCCGCTGCTGCCTCCGATCTTGACGCTCCACTTTATTGCACCCTGCGTGTCGACTGCTGTCAATTGGCCAGCCTGCGGCAGCAGGATGTTTCCATTGGGGACAAATTGCAGATCAGTGGACGGTTTTCCCGCCCCCTTCAGTTTCCAGAGCACCTGGGCCTGATTATCGGCGCCGGTCTTGACGCTGGATTGCTCTAGAGAGGGGGCAGCCTCTACTGTTGGAAGCTGAATTAAAAAAAATAACATTACCAAAGCAACCAAAAAGCGTTTCACGAAATATGCCTCCGCACCCACCGCATTTCTTTTCTTATTCGTCAATTGATGCCAGAATCCTATTGCCCGATGGAAAGACCGCCACTTTTTGGTGTACTCAAACAAAAAAACTCCCTCCAAGTTTTTAGGCTGGAGAGAGTTTTGCCGGGTACACCTTACAGCCGTTCGACGTTGGCTGCCTGGGGTCCACGATTGCCCTGGACCACGTCGAACCTTACCCTTTCATTCTCCTCGAGGGATTTATAGCCTTCACCCTGAATCGCGGAGAAGTGTACAAAAACATCGCCGCCATCTTCCTTCTCGATGAAGCCAAAACCCTTTTCGGCGTTGAACCACTTAACTTTGCCTTCCATTACGAATACGCCTCCTTCCGTACCAGTTCATGCAAAAGCGGAAAACCTTCGAGTGTCTTTTGTCCTGCTGTATAACAGGAGGCTGCAAGACTTTCAGTTCTTCCAGGCTCTTAAACATGACGAGACGAGCATAGCATATTAAAATGATAAAAGCAAATGAAAATGTCAATATTTAGGGCTTGTCTTGTTCAGACAGCATGGCCTTCGGGCAAAAGATGAGGAGGGTGTTCTTTTAGCTCGGCTTCTGCCTGGTTGCTACATTAACGGCAGCGTTTTTAAGTTTTATCTGATCTGGTGGTTAACCTTGAGTTGGGCGGCTGGTTAGTCTATTATAATGCTGGGCGCGGCAATGAGTGGGGGTGGCAAGAGCTTGGTGCAAGGGCCAGGCATTTGCCCAACCGAAGTGAGCTTGGAGTTTACTGGGCGGCATGGCCGTCATAGCGTTTTTTAAAGAATGAGGCCGGGATTGAGGTGAATCAGATGAGTGATCTTGCCGGAAAGGGTTGTGAGATCCTGGTCCCTGTGAGCGAGCGGGACTCCCTCGAGGAGATCGAGCGCAGCATCATTACCAGGTATAGAAAACATACCTGGACGAAGTTTGTCAAGGCGATCAAGGATTTCCAGTTGATCGCCGAAGGGGACCGGATTGCCGTTGCCGTCTCGGGGGGCAAGGACAGTCTGCTGATGGCCAAGCTGTTCCAGGAGATGCTGCGCCATGGGAAGTCCAACTTCACCGCGGAGTACATCTCTATGGACCCCGGTTACCATCAGGACATCAGGGCGTTGTTAGAGGACAACTGCAGCTTTTTAAAGATTCCCATCCAGATCTTCGAGACCAAGATTTTTGAGATCGCCGGGAAAATTGCGCAGGATTATCCTTGCTACATGTGCGCCAAGATGCGCCGTGGGGCCTTATACGCCAAAGCCAAGGAACTGGGGTGCAATAAACTGGCCCTGGCCCATCACTTCAACGATGCGATCGAGACGACGCTGTTGAACCTGCTCTATGCAGGAAGTTTCAAGACCATGCTGCCGAAGCTCAAGTCTGCCCACTTCGAGGGGCTGGAGCTGATCCGGCCGCTCTATTATGTTGAGGAGCGTCATATCGAGGAGTATACCAGGGAGAGCGGCATCTGGCCGCTGAACTGTGCCTGCATGATAGCGGCAGGCAAGACGGGGAATAAGCGCTACGAGATCAAGGCGCTGATCGCCGATCTGGGCAAGCGGTTCAAAGCTGTAGACCGGTTTATCTTCAAGGCCGCCCAGAACGTCAATATGGACTGCATTCTGGGTTGGCAGAAGGGTGGCCAGCATCACTCCTACCTGGATTATTACGACGAGTAGACTGTGCGCCAGACCTTGAGCTTGCCTGCTGGTTGGACTATCATTGACGTTGAGCATTAAAAAGTGGCTGCACATGGCATCAGGATGGATAGCCGTAGAGAGAGGGGAAGAATGAGCATGAAGGTACTGGTAGTGGGGCTGGGTGCCCTGGGCACGGTATTTTCCTGCCTGCTCAAGGAGCGGGGGCACCACGTGGCCGGGCTTGACCGGGAGCCGGTGATAGCGGCCGTCAGGCAGCAGGGCCTTCAGGTCACGGGGATCTGGGGGGAGCATGCTGCCCAGCTGGATGAATTGGCCACGGACTGTGGGCAGTTCAACGGCCACAAATTTGACCTGGTAGTGCTGACGGTGAAATCTTACGATACAAACCAGGCGGCCGCCGGAATCGCCGGGATCATGGAACCTGATACATATATCATGTTGGCCCAGAATGGCTATGGCAATTATGAGGCTGCGGCCAAACACATCCCCGAACGGCAGATCATTCTCGGACGGGTGATCTTCGGGGCGGAAACCGTGGCGCCGGGAGTTTCCAAGGTGACGGTGATCGCTGACGACGTGGTGCTGGGGTCACCTGGAAGGCTGATCGATAGCCGGGTTATAGAGCAGTTTGCCCGGATATTCAATGATGCCGGAGTTCCCACCCGGGCATCCGACCGCGTGCTGGAGTACGTGTGGGGTAAGATTACCTACAATTCAGCGCTGAACACCCTGGGGGCGATCCTGGAGGTGAACTACGGGAAGCTGGCCGAGAGCGAGCACTCCCGGCTGCTGATGGACGGCATCATCCGGGAGATCTTTGCCGTACTGAAGGCGATGGGGCAGTCAACCCTATGGCCCGACGCCGATACCTACCTGCAGGAGTTTTACGGGAAGCTGGTGCCCGTTACTGCCGCCCACCACGCCTCCATGCTGCAGGATATCCAGCGTGGCCGGAAGACGGAGATCGATGCCCTGAACGGGGCGGTCATTGCTTTAGGAAAGCAGTATGGGGTGAGCACGCCGGTCAACGAGGTGATCGCCGCACTGGTCAAAGCCAAGGAGAGCCTGATGCTCCAGTCTCAGTAAAAGTGGAGGGATGGTGTTCAATCAGGAAAGTCGGCTGCGGTCGCCCAGCCCTGCTCGACCGCCTTCTGTCTGCCAAGCTGCTCTGCTTCGGCGTCGGACCTGGCCGAGAAATACTCCGGCGCCTGGGCGGTATCCCGGTCGGCGTTATCTGGGGCGTATGCCACCGCATAGGCATTGGCATCGGACAGGATGTTCCTCCACAGTTGGATATCCCGGCTGAGAGCCTTGATAAATATGAAGGTGTTCATCTCGAATCGCCTCCAGGTTTCGGTCAACCTTTTGCTTTTCCCAAAAGTAACTGGCCTAATTCTACAATACCGGAGGAGATCGGCCTCTTTACCTGTATTGATACCGGCAACGAGAGGGCGCAACTGCCCCGGCGCGGCCACAACAAGCAGAAGAGAGACGATCTCCGGCAGTTCGGCCTGGCACAAGTGGTGACCAGGGAGTTTCTGATCCCGGTGCTCTCCGAGATCTACGAGGGCAATGTGTCAGATGGGAAGATGTTTCTCCCTACATTGACCAGGCTCAGGAACAAGCTGTCGGAACTCCACCTGGACATCCAGGAACTAACCGTCGTCTTCGACAAGGGCAGCGACTCCAAAGGCAATTTTGCCGACCTCGACCTTTTAGAGGTGCCCTACGTTGCATCCCTAACCCCCTCGTACCATGAGGACCTGATCAATGTGCCCCTTGACTCGTACCATCTGGAGCAGGTGAATGAACATCAGTTAATGTGCTACCGCACCCAGAAAGAGGTCTGGGGCAAGACCAGAACCATCGTCCTCTTTATTAGCGAGAAACTGCGCCAGGGCCAGTTGCGGGGCCTGGCGCAGGCCATATCCGAGACCATCACCATTCACAGCCTGAGCAGCAAGCCTGTCCGGGAAACGCAACTCGAGGAGATTGACCCGGCGCTGCAGAGACTCTATGGCAACTGGTAAAAACAGTATTTTAGTCTATACAGGCCTCTGTTTCTGGAATACCTATCGTTGCTGTATCTTAAGGGGTTTTTAGCCAATATGCCAGGAAAGTCACACTAGCCGATCGGATATATGAACCATTACAGTGTCAGATCTGGTTGGCCGACACTGCGTTCAATATGCCCATATTAGACAAATAAAGGTATCATGCCTCAAATCACACCGATTAGCAGGATATTATGAAAAATCGTAGAATAGTATTTATTTTAGTTTCTAAATTAGCGGGGGAATGAGCGGAAGAGTTGTTATAAATGTCTCGTATAGGAGGATCGGGCATTTCCCAGTCGTGGCACAATCGTCATGATCACTTCTTAATTAATTATAGAAGAGGAGGGACGGAAGATGAGTAGAACTAGTATGTTGCTAGTTGAGGATAACCCTAATGATGAAAAGCTGACCGTTCTTGCACTCAAGGAGAGCAGCGTTGTCAATGATATCGTGGTGGCAAGAGATGGGGCTGAAGCGTTGGACTATCTGTTCGGCAGCGGAAAATACGAAGGACGCGACACCAGCATTATGCCAGTAATCGTATTGTTGGATTTAAAGCTGCCAAAAGTCGACGGCCTTGATGTTCTGCGAAGAATACGTTCGGACGAACGTACAAAATGCCTGCCGGTAGTAGTTCTCACCACATCTACCGAGGACAAGGACATTGCCGAAAGTTACCACTTGGGGGCTAACAGCTACGTATGCAAGCCAGTGGATTTCAATGAGTTTATGACTGCGGCAAAGCAACTGGGGTTATACTGGATGCTCCTGAATGAGTCTCCTATAACGAGGAGTTAGATGATGAATAAATCCTTGAGAGTTCTGATCGTAGAGGATTCAGAATATGATGCCAAACTCCTGCTCTATGAACTAGAGCAGGGAGGCTACGATCCTGTTCATGAACGGGTCGAGACCTATGAAGCGATGGCTAGCGCCCTGGAAAAGCAGGAATGGGATCTGATCATCGCCGATTACGTCATGCCGCATTTTGGCGGGTTGGAAGCTCTCAAGCTGATGAAAGATAGAGGCCTCGATCTTCCCTTCATCATTGTGTCCGGGAAGATCGGTGAGGATGTGGCGGTGTCAGCCATGAAAGCGGGCGCCCACGACTACCTGCTCAAAGATAACCTGACCAGGCTCAATCTCGCCATCGAGCGGGAACTGCGCGAGGCTGTAGTGCGCCGGGAACACAGGCAGGCGGAGCAGTCCCTGAAAGAGACGCAGCAACAGCTTTTCCAGGCTCAGAAAATGGAGGCAGAACAGCGCTTTTTAAAAGCCTTCAGATCGAGTTCCATCAGTCAAACTATCAAAGCACTGGGTAGCGGTCAATATATAGATGTAAACGAGCGCTTTGAACAGTTGACCGGATACAAACGAAAAGAAGTGCTCGGTCGCACGCCCGAAGAGTTGAACCTCTGGGCAAAACCGGAAAAACTTCTGCAGACGATGCAGCTATTGAAAACAGGCAGAGAGGTTCATGATTTTGAATATGAGTTGCGCACAAAGACAGGCAAGATTCGCGCTGTTTTATTATCCGCTGTGGTAGTGAGGCTAAATAATGAGCCGTGCATACTGGCCTCAACTATCGATATCACCGAGCGAAAGCAGACGGAAGAGAGATTGCACCTGGCACAGAAGATGGAGGCAGTTGGCCAGCTGGCAGGGGGTGTGGCGCACGAACTCAACAATCAACTGACCATCATCCAGACTTGCATGGATCTGCACTCACAACGCTTTCCCCTGGATAGTTTCGTGTACGACACTTTTATGAATATCAGAAAGGCAACTGAAAAATCAGCCAACCTCACCCGTCAGTTGCTCCTGTTCGGACGAAGACAGCCACAGTTCAAAGCCCCCGTCAATCTTAACCAGATCATTCAGGATAATCTGAAAATGTTGGACCAGCTGATTGGAGAAGATGTAGCAATCAAGTACTCCTTTGAGCCGGGCTTATGGACAGTCTATGCAGATGCTGCCAGCCTTGACCAGATACTCATCAACCTGGTGCTCAACGCCAGGGACGCCATGCATAAGGGCGGTATCCTGACCATTAAACTGAAAAACATGATCCTTTCTAAAGAACACCTGGAGCAGGCTGGCCACACTAAGCCAGGCAGATATGTCTGCCTGTCGGTGAGCGACACCGGTACGGGGATTGATAAACAGGCCTTGCCGCACATATTCGAGCCATTCTTCACCACGAAAGAACTGGGCCGGGGGACAGGCCTTGGACTTTCCGTCGTTTATGGCATCATCAAGGATCATGACGGCTACATCAATGTAAAAAGCGCAACCACTCGTAATCACGGCACCACTTTCAGGGTATTCCTGCCCGCCTTCGAATTTGAAGCCCAACCGGTCCCAACAAAAGATAGCCCCATGCGTCTAGACCAACTGCGCGGCCATGGGGAAAAAATACTGCTGGTGGAAGATGAGCGGGATCTCATGAACCTGACCAGGGACCTGTTGACTGACAACAACTATGTGGTTCATTCATGCAGGGATGTATCTGACGCAGAGTTCGTCTTCACCCGGGAAAAAGGTTCTTTTGACCTGTTGATCAGCGATCTCATCCTTCCTGATAGAAGAGGGACTGATCTGGCGGCGTTACTGCGCCAGAAAAACCAGTCATTGCCGGTTCTCCTGGTCAGCGGTTATACCGATGACCGGGCTGACCTGGATCGCATTAAAGAAGAGGGGCTGCCCTTTCTGGCCAAGCCCTACACTGCCGAGATCCTGCTGCGTAAGATCGCTGAGGTATTGAAACAGTCTTAATATTTAAAAAGGCTATTTATTATAGTTGACATTGAATAAGAGCGGTAGTACACTTTATTCAAGTATTTACCTTTCCTTGTAATCACTTCTCTTTAACCTTCCTTTTTTTTTAAACTACGGACTCGTTACCTGCACAACAGTCTTAATCACTTCTCTTTATCCTTCCTTTTTCTTTTGTTTCAAACCCATAGCAACCAGATGGTAGTTACTATCCATTTGGCTGGATCTCTTGCGCCAATTTACCACCTTAAAAAATAGGGGGTGATAAAGCTAGCTGGCGAGGGGTTAGGTCTTTTGGCAATGCCATTAATTTATCCTACTCTATATCTGCATTCTTGCAATTTCTATGTTCCAGCAATCAACATCATTGCAAGATAGCCAATGCAAATATAGAGTTCGGTAACTTTGAAAAGGGGGACTGACAGTGCATTTTCTGAATCTGAGCACGTATCTGCCTAAACAGTGTGGCATTGCTTCTTTCTCTAAGGATTTGAGCGAGAACTTGACGAGGTTGGGAGTGCGGACTTCTATTGCAGCCGTATCTGATCCGTACTATACATACGCTTATCCTGACGAGGTGACACACAACATTCATCAACAAGATAAGGAAGAATATATCAAGGCCGCCAATCTCATAAACAAAAACAGCAGCATTGATCTGGTGATCATCCAGCATGAGTACGGGATTTATGGCGGCGCAGACGGGAGTTTTTTGCTGGCATTCACTGCCCACCTTAACAAGCCCTATGTTGTTGTCTGCCATACAGTCCTACCAAATCCAAGCGCCAACCAGAGTGCGGTCCTGGGTGAGCTGTGCCGGCAAGCGGCAACAGTCGTAGCCATGACCAAAAACTCAGCCGATCTTTTGTGTCGCATCTATAAGATGCCCCAGGAAAAGGTGTACATTATTCACCACGGCGTACCCGCCTTTACGGCAAAAGACCGGAGGTTGCTAAAACAGGAGTATGGTTTTGCAGGAAGGGAACTGGTTACCACGTTCGGTTTGATCGGGCCGGGAAAAGGTATTGAAATAGGGATCATGGCCCTGAAAGAACTGATCATGAAGCATAGAAACAAGAACCTGCTCTACTTGGTAGTGGGCAGGACCCACCCCATGCTAATCAAACAGGAGGGAGAGCGGTACAGGGAGATGTTGCAAGATCTTGTAAACAGTTCAGGCCTTCAGGACCATGTCAAGTTTATCAACAAGTTTCTGGATCAGGAGGAACTGGGTGCCTACCTGCATATGACCGATATCTACCTGAGCCCCTATCCCAATAAAGATCAGGCAATCAGTGGAACTCTTGCCTATGCCCTGGGATGCGGACGGGCGATTGTCTCCACCCCATATACATACGCCTTGGAAATGCTGTCGCAGGGGCAGAGGGGACTGGTGGCGGCCGATGCCTCTCCGGAAGCCCTGGCCGAGCTGCTCGACCGGATTCTCTCTGAACCGGAGCTGAAGAACCTGCTCGAAAGCGGGGCCGCCAGGCTGGGCGAGAAGATCAAGTGGCCATTTGTCGCTAAGCAATATGCCAGCCTGGCCGAGAGCGTCCTGCAATCCAAGATTGCGATCTGATTTACTGTTGAGCTTTGAAGATGAATTAATGTCTGCTAAACAACAGATCATAGAGATGCCGTGCTGCATCAGCGGCGTCAGACAGTACATAAAAAAACTAACTCAATGAAAGGATGGTGGATATGGATAAGTACGAGTGCTCTGTTTGTGGTTATGTTTATGATCCGGCCAAAGGCGACCCGGACAACGGGGTAGATCCAGGAACCCCATTCGAGCGACTGCCTGAAGGATGGGTTTGCCCAGTTTGCGGCGCCAGCAAGGAAGAGTTTCAGAAAACAGAATAGGCAGATAGTGTGGGGTTATACTGGTATTTGGGCGGGGGCTAATAATACAAAAATTACATGTGAGGTGGTGGTCTGATGAAAACTATAGACAATCTGTGGGCGGCCTTTGCCGGCGAAAGCCAGGCGCGCAACAAGTACACTTTCTTTGCTTCAGTAGCCAGGAAAGAAGGGTGGCAGGAATTGGCGGAGTTCTTCGAGGAGACTGCGGCCAATGAAAAGGAACATGCTGAAATTATCTTGAAACTGCTACAAAAAATTGGAGATTCCAGGCAAAACCTGCAGACTTGCATCGATGGCGAGAACTATGAGTGGCAGCAAATGTACCCGGACTTTGCTCAAGTTGCAGAGCTGGAAGGTCAGGCAGAGGCTCTCGATTTCTTCAAAAGAGTGGCTTCTGTAGAAAAACAGCATGCGGCACGATTCCAGAAACTGCTGAAAATGCTGGAGCAGGATGAATTGCTGAATCGGGAACCTCCAATCAAATGGCAATGCCGGGAATGCGGTTACGTTTATGAAGGAGCCGAACCGCCCGAGATTTGTCCTCTTTGTGGCAATTCCCACGAATATTACAAACCGTACTACGAGTCCTATTGAACGAACACGGCTCAGTTGAGTCTAAACTTAATAAGGGGGAGCATTATGGCCTTCAAGTCCGAGGATTCGAAAGACGCTGCCGTTGCTCCAAAAAAACCAGGGGTTAAGGTAACGGTTACAAAAAACGGCCCCTACCTGGTTTCGGGTAAACTGCCGCTGAAGAAGGAGATTATAGTATCTGACAACGAGGACGAATCCGTTGCTTGGCGTGAGGGCGAAACATATCCGGACCAAGAGCAGTACGCCCTCTGCCGCTGCGGCAAATCGGGTAGTAAGCCCTTTTGCGACGGAACTCACGAGAAGATCCGGTTTAATGGCGCTGAAACAGCTACTACGGCCCCCTATTACAAACAGGCAACGGCTTTCGACGGGCCTGAGTTGGTATTGACCTATGCTCAAAAACTGTGTGCGGCTGCCCGTTTTTGCCATCCGGGCGGGGGCGTGTGGCAATTGACTCAAAGATCCGACGATCCCGGGGCGAAAAAACAGGCGGTCCAGGAAGCCTGCGATTGTCCTT
>JBEKKU010000043.1:0-16437 GCA_050010575.1 Thermacetogeniaceae bacterium
CCCTGTTGGAGGAGGCCGGCCTGGTCTGGACCGATGAGGTTTCAGACGCAGATGTAGTGGTGCTCAACACCTGCTCCGTACGCCAGAGCGCGGAGCAGAAGGTGCTGGGTTTCCTGGGAACATTGAAGCATCTCAAAGAAAGCCGCCCCGGGATGATCGTGGCCGTCGGCGGCTGCATGACCCAGAACCAGGAGTTCTTCAAGCAGCTAACGAGATCCAAGCACGTCAACGTGATCTTCGGGGCGCGCAGTTGGCACCGGTTGCCATCCCTGATCTCCCGCTTTATCAGCACCAGGACTCAGGTGGTGGAGACGGACCTGGATGACCAGCCGCCTCAGGAAGCCCTGCCGGCCCACCGGGACAGCCAGGTGCGGGCCTATGTCACCATCATATACGGATGCGACAATTTCTGTTCCTACTGCGTGGTACCCTACGCCCGGGGGCGGGAGAAGAGCCGTCAACTGCCGGAGATTCTCCAGGAAGTTCAGAACCTGACTGACCGGGGCTACCGGGAGGTCACGCTGCTGGGGCAGAATGTCAATTCCTACGGCAAGGACCTGCCTGGCCAGGTGAACTTTGCTGCCCTGTTGAGGAGTCTTGACCAGGTGCCCGGTTTGGCCCGCATCAGCTACATGACCTCTCATCCCAGGGATTTCTCAGACGAACTGATCGAGACGATCCGTCAATCCCAGAAGGTGTGCGAGCATTTCCACCTGCCCCTGCAGTCCGGGAGCAACAGTGTTCTGGAACGGATGAACCGGGGCTATACCAGGGAACAATATATCCAACTCGTGGCTAAAATACGCTCAGCTATTCCTGGCGCCAGCATCACCACTGACCTGATCCTGGGATTCCCGGGGGAGACCGGGGAGGAGTTCGAGGAGACCCTGGCGCTGGTACGGCAACTGCGCTTCGATTCCATCTACACCTTTTTATATTCGCCGCGGCCGGGTACGCCTGCCGCTTTGATGTCCGAGCAGGTCTCCCGCGAGGTGAAGCAGCAGCGTTTTGCCAGGCTGGCAGAGACCCAGAACGGGATCTCCCTGGAGATCAACCAGACCCTGGTGGGGCAGTCGCAGGAGGTGCTGGTGGAAGGGAAGAGCAAGAACAATCCAGAGCGCTGGAGCGGGAGGACCCGTACCGCCAAGATCGTGGTCTTTGCGGGAGATGGTGATCTGACAGGCGAGATCCTGGACGTCGCCATTGACTGCGCCCAGACCTGGAACCTGATCGGAGATCTAAAATATGTCCAGAAAAAAGAGGAATCGCTGCCAATAACCAGAACTTAAAATAATATCAAAACACGGAGGTGAAACATTGCTTGTCCATCATTATAGAAAAAGCTCACGAATTGGGTCATGCGCTCTCTGAAAGCAATGAGGCAGCTATCCTGAACGCCGCAGAGATGAACCTTGATCAGGACGGCGAGGCGCAGGTCCTGATCAAGAAGTTTCAAGCAATGCATAAAAGTATTCAGGATGCTGAACAGGCCAAGAAAGAAGTCAGCGATGAGGATTGGAACGATTTCAACCAGGTTCAGGAGAAGATGAAGGAAAATAAGGCCGTGCAAGCCTATTTTGCCGCCTTGCAAAACTTTCAGAAACTGCTTCAGGATGCCAATACGGAGATCAACAAGGTGCTTACCGGAGGCGAATCCTGCTCTCCCGCTGACTGCGGCAGCTGTTCTCTGGATTGCGAGCATTAGAACTTCGAGAAAAAACAGCTTGGCTACGCTACAAGCCCTTGCAAAAGGGCTTGATTGCGGTTTTGCAGGCTGTAGACTAATAACGGCAACATGATAACTCTATTTAGAAGGTGAGTTTAAGATGCTGATTGGACTGGACGTGGGCGGCACTTTTACCGATGCCGTACTGATTGACCAGGGTGAGATCGTAAGAAAAATCAAGTTTCCCACCAACTCTGATGACCTGTTGGATTCCCTGATGAATGCCCTGGACCCCCTCTTGGAAACCGCCAAGAGCCACACCATCCAGCGTATTGTAACCAGCACGACCCTGATCACCAACCTGATCGCCACCAACAATATTGAGCCGGTAGCCCTAGTGCTGATACCGGGGCCCGGCCGGAATCCCCGTAATTATCAATTCGAGGTGCCAGACACCTACGTGCTGTCTGGAGCCATTGACTACCGCGGCCGGGAAATCGCTCCCCTCAAGGAGAGCGAGATCAGCTCCTGCATCGAGCACGTTAAACAGAAAGGCCTGCGGCGGGTGGCCATCGTCGGCAAGTTTTCGCAGCGCAATAAGGCCCAGGAGCAGGCTGTCGCCGATCGCTTTGCCAGTCACGCCCCGGAGGTGCAACTGGTGCTCGGGCATCAGGTTTCCAGCCAGCTCAACTATCCCCGGCGGATAGTGACCGCCCTGTTGACCCTGGCCACCCAGGATCAGTTCCGCCACTTCTTCGCACAGGTATCGGCGGCCCTGTCACAGCGCGGGGTCACCGCTCCTCTCTATATTCTCAAGGCGGATGGGGGTACCCTGCCCTTCGAACAGGCGCTCGGTAAACCGGTAGAAACCATCTTCTCAGGTCCTGCCGCCAGCACTCTGGGGGTGCTGGCCCTGACGCCGGCCGGGCAGACCTCGGTGGTGCTGGACGTGGGCGGCACCACCACCGATCTGGCCCTGATCCTCTCGGGACGGCCGCTGCTGGCCTCCAGGGGCGCCAGCATCGCCCGGCGCCTGACTCACGTCCGGGCCTTTGCCACCAAATCAGTAGCCTTGGGCGGCGACAGCATTCTCAGCGTGGCGAACGGCCACCTGGAGATACTGCCGAGACGCGCCGGGCCTGCCTACTGCCTGGGAGGCCCGGGCCCGACGCCAACTGACGCCATGCGCCATGCCGGTCTGACTGATATTGGCGACGCCGGCCGCGCCGCTGAGGCGATGCGGCTGCTTGGCGGCAAGCTGCATCTGCAGCCCGGCAAGAGTGCCGATCTGGTGCTGGCTCAGATGGTGAAGCAGATCGATCAGGAAATTCAGGCCATGTTTCTGGCCTGGGAGCAGGAGCCCGCCTACCGGATCTGGGAACTGCTCCAAAAACAGAAGGTCAGGCCGCAGAGCATCATCGGCATCGGCGGATCTGCGCCAGCCCTGCTGCCCCTGCTGGCGCAAGCCACCGGTTGCCAGGCCCTGGCGCCTCCGCACCACGAGGTGGCCAACGCCATCGGCGCTGCTCTGGCCAGGGTGACCCTGCGGCTCACCTTTCACTTTGACACGGAACGTAATTTCTATTTTATCGAAGAGACCGGCTGGCAGGATAAGCTGACGAAGCCGCTGTCGTCGCTGTCCGACGCCGAGCAATTCTGCTTTGCCGCCTTGAAACAAGCGGGCGGCCAGCTGGGAATTGCTTCGTCAGAGGAGCCGGAACTGGTCTACAGCGAGATGTTCAACATGGTGCGGGGATGGCGGACCACCGGCCGGCTCTACGACGTATGCGTACAATTTCCGCCGGGGATCCAGGAAAACTGGCAGGAAGGGGGCAGGCAGCATGCGTAAAACCGGACTCGTATTCTTTCCGGCTTTTGACTGGGCGATCTCGCCGACCCATCCGGAACGGGAGGAGCGGTTGCTCTATACCAAGGACCAGCTCTTCGAGGAGGGGATCATGGACCTGCCAGAAGTGGTGGAGTACGCTCCCCGGCTGGCGACAGAGAAGGATATCGCCAGGGTCCATTTCTGTGTCCCGGATGTCCCGTCGCAGGTCACCGAGGCCCACCTGATCGCTGCCGGCAGCACCCTGGTGCTGGCTGACGCCTTTATGAAAAAAGAGATCGATAACGGCTTCGCCCTGGTCAGGCCGCCGGGACACCACTCCATGCGCGTGGTGCACGGCAATAGGGGTTTCTGCAACATCCACAACGAGGCGATCATGATCGAATACCTGCGCCAGCGCTACGGCTTGAAGCGGGTCGCCATCGTGGATACGGACGTCCATCACGGGGACGGCACCCAGGATATTTACTGGCACGACCCGGACGTGCTCTTCATCTCCTTCCACCAGGACGGGCGCACCCTCTATCCGGGTTCGGGGTTTACCAACGAACTGGGCGGCCCGAGCGCTTACGGCACCACCATTAATGTGCCGCTGGAGCCCGGCACCGCCGACGAGGGGATCCACTACGTGCTGGACAACCTGGTGCTGCCGCTGCTGGATGACTTCAAGCCGGACCTGATCGTCAATTCCGCCGGGCAGGACAACCATTATACGGATCCGCTGGCCAACATGCGCTTCACCGCCCAGGGCTATGCCCGGCTCAACGAGAAGCTGAAACCAGACCTGGCGGTGCTGGAGGGCGGCTATGCCATCGAGACAGCCCTGCCCTACGTGAATACCGCCATCATCCTGGCCATGGCCGGCCTGGATTATTCGCACGTGACCGAGCCGGACTACCGGCCTGAGAAGTTCGTGCAAACAGCGGCCCAGATGGACTACATTAAGGACCTGGTGGCCTATCTGAAGGAGGTCTGGCAGAATCGGGCCACCTTAGCGGCCCAGCGCATGCCCCAGGGGGACTTCTGCGAGGAAACCAGGCATATATTCTACGACACGGACAATATCAGGGAGAAGCAGCAGGAACGCCTGCGCCTGTGCAAACACTGTCCGGGCTATCAGCTGATCCGATCATCGGCCGTCTACGCCCACGGGAACGAGCGGACGGTCTATGCCGTCGCCATCCCCCGTCAGGCCTGCTCCCACTGCCAGGATGAGGCCAGGGAGCGCTACCGCGAGCAGATCGAAAGCCCGCAGGGTCTGCATTCGATCTACCTGCAGGACAAACCGCGGGATAATTACCGCCAGTTGCGGGTAGCTACAGGCGAGGAGGTCGAATACTAGTATTGACGCCTCTCGTTGTGGTGCTGGGTCCGACCGCCGCCGGGAAGTCGGAGATCGCCGTCGAGCTGGCTCTGAAGCTGAGCGGCGAGATCGTCTCGGCCGATTCTGTGCAAGTCTACAAGTATCTGGATATCGGTACCGCCCGAATCACTCCCGGGCAGCAGAAGGGGGTGGCCCACCACCTGCTGGGCTTCCTGGAACCGGATGAGGAGTTCACGGCCGCCCAGTATCAGCAACTGGCCCGGGAGACCATAGACGGGATCGCCGGACGGGGCAGGCTGCCAATCCTGGCCGGGGGCACCGGCCTGTATATTCAGGCGGTGATCGACCCTTACGAATTTCCCTCTCAGGAAGGGTTGATGCAGGTTCGCCAGCGCCTTCACTCCCGCATGGAAGCAGGCCGGGGTGAAGAGCTGTATGCTGAACTGCAGCAGGTCGACCCGGAGGCCGCCGGGCGCATTCACCCTCATGATCAGCGGCGGATCACCAGGGCCCTGGAGGTTTATCAACTGACCCAGCGGCCGATCTCTTCCTATCGGACCACCGGGGCAGCGCCAGAACCGCGGTACAACCTGGCGATGATCGGTCTCAGCCGCAGCAGGCCCGAGTTGTACCGGAGAATTGACCTCCGGGTGGACCAGATGTTTCGGGACGGACTGGTCGATGAGGTCAGGGGCCTGTTGGAACGGGGTTGCCAACCCGGGCTGAAGCCGTTGCAGACCCTGGGTTACCGGCAGGTGATCAGCTACCTGGCGGGGGAATACGACCTGGATACTGCCATCAGTCTGGTCAAGCAGGCGACGAGAAACTACGCTAAGAGGCAACTGACCTGGTTCGGGCGCGACTCTCGGATCAGATGGTGGCAACTGGCCGAGGATGCCCACCCGGGCGCTGTCAGCGAGGAAATTGCGCAGTTTATTTGCAGGAGTATACCGGTTAATGTAGAATAGACGTGTGGTAAAGATTTGCAGTTAACAGGCTTTCGGAATTGGAGGGTAAAATGAACAAACAACAGGTCAATTTGCAGGACTATTTTCTGAACCAGGTACGCAAAGATAGCACCCAGGTCACCATCTACCTGGTCAACGGTTTTCAATCAAAGGGCATCGTGCGCGGCTTTGACAGTTTTACCGTGATCCTGGAAGTGGAGGGCAAACAACAGATGGTATATAAACACGCCATCTCCACCATCATGCCGCATAAACCGATCAACCTGTCTCTGGAGTTCAACCGGGCTCAAGAGGAAAAATAAAGTCGGGGTGGGGGAGCGAGATGAAAAGAGCTGTTGCCTTGATGGTCACGCTCGGTGTGCTGGTGTTGATGCTGCTGCTGCCCACAGGATGCAAGAAACAGACCAGTCTGAAGGTGGGTATTCTCTATGATGAGGAAGCCCTGCCGGCTTACGTGGCGCAGCAGGAAGGGCTGTTCCAGAAGAATGGTGTGGATGTCCAGCTGCTACCCTTCCGCAGCGCCGCCGAGAGAGATTCCGCCATCCAGAGCGGCGGGGTGGACGGGGCCGAGGGTGACCTGATCGCCGTAGCCCTGCTTAATAATGGCGGATTTCCGGTCAAGGCAGTCTCGGTGGCCCTCGGGGCCAAGCCCGAAGAGGGCCGCTTCTATATCCTGGCCGCCCCTAACACCTTCAACAAGGTGGAGGAGATCAAGGGGAAAACCATAGCCATTTCCAAGAACACCATCATCGATTTTCTGGCCGACCAGATGCTGTCGGCCAAAGGGATCAATCCGGACCAGGTGCAGAAAGAGTACATACCCAACATGCCCATGAGGCTGCAGATGCTGCTGGATCACAAGGTAGACGCCGCCCTGTTGCCGGACCCGCTGGCCTCCATGGCCATCGTCAAGGGAGCGGCCGTGTTGGTGGACAAGTCAAAGCTGCCGGTCATCCTGTCACAATCGGTGTTGTTTTTCAGGGATGATGCTCTCAAAACGAAAAGCTCTGCCACAAAGGGCTTCCTGCAGGCTTACGGGCAGGCTGAACAGGAGATTGACAAGAATCCGGACAGCTACCGCCAGCTCTTTTACGAGAAGATCAACGTTCCTAAAGAGGTGCAGTCCTCGATTCCGGTACCCTCCTTCTCGCCCGAGCAGTTACCGTCGCAGGAGAATGTGCAGTTGGTGCTCGATTGGATGATCAAGAAAAAACTCCTGAGCAAGAATTTGAGCTACAGCGATCTGGTATCGGACCAGTTAGTGAGCGCCAAGTAACCAGTATTATTATGCAAGTCCAAAGAAGGATCCGCGCATGTTCACGCTCAACAAGGTATTCCTGACCTACAAGAACGACAAGACAACTGTTCCGGCCCTGCGTGACATCAGCCTGAGATTGAGAAAAGGTGTGAGCTACGCCGTCATCGGGCCATCAGGCTGCGGCAAGACCTCGCTGCTGCTCCTGATGGCCGGTCTGATCAGTCCGACCGCGGGCGAGATCACCTTCCTGGGCCAGAGATTAAGCCAGCCTCACCGGAAAATGGCGCTCATCTTGCAGGAGTATGGGCTGCTTCCCTGGAAAACCGTCTGGGATAATGCTGCCCTGGGCCTGAAGATCAGGGGCGCCGGAAATGAGGAAATCGGTGCCCGGCTGCAGCCGATCATGGATGAGCTAGACTTGGGATGTTTGAGCGGCCGCTATCCCAGCCAGGTGAGCGGTGGCCAGAAGCAGCGGGTCGCCTTGGCGCGGGCTCTCGCCCTGGCGCCGGAACTGCTCATGATGGACGAACCGCTGTCCGCTCTTGATGCCCTCACCAGAGAGAACCTGCAAAAACTCATCCTAAAAATATGGTTCAAGCACCAGATCACTATTGTCCTGGTGACACACAGCATTGAAGAGGCAGTGTTTTTAGGACAGGAGATCATCGTCCTATCCCAAGGTCCCGGACAGATCAAGGCAGTTGTTGCCAATCCGCTCATGGGCACCGAGGACTTCCGCAACGACCTCTATTTTCACCAGAAATGCACGGAGATCCGAGCGATCCTGGAGGCCAGCGCCAGTCATGACACGATCAGCCAGGCAGGGTAAACTAGATGGATAGACGAGGCGCCTATCAGGGGTACTTCCTTGCCGTTTTAGGCCTGCTGATCTGCTGGGAACTGCTCTCTCTGATCCTGAACAATCCGGCGCTGCCCAACCCCTATGCCGCCCTGGCCACGTTTGTGTGGGTCTTTCCGACCACGCTCTGGATGCATTTCCTCGTCAGCGCCTACCGTGTTGTGGTCAGTTTGGTGCTGGGCACTCTGATCGCGGTTCCCCTGGGAGTGTACCTGGGGCGGGAAGACAGGCTGGACCGATATTTTGCGCCAATTCTCTACCTGCTTTATCCAATCCCCAAAATCGCCCTGCTTCCGGTGATCATCGTCATTTTCAGCCTGGGGGACGTTTCCAAGATCTTTATCATCACCCTGATCCTGTTTTTTCAGATCCTGGTAACCACCAGGGATGCCGCCAAAAAGGTACACCCGCATTCGATCGTGTCGATCAGATCCCTGGGGGCGAGACCCCGGGATATTTACTGGCACGTGGTCCTGCCGGCCTGCCTGCCGGATATCTTTACCTCAATTCGCATCAGCCTGGGTACCGCCATCGCCGTTCTGTTCTTTACGGAATCATTTGCCACTTTTCAGGGCCTGGGATATTATATCTTCGAGGCCTGGAGCCGGATCGCCTATCCGGAGATGTTTGCCGGCATTCTGGGGATGAGCCTGCTGGGGCTGTTGTTGTTTTTACTGGTAGATTTTCTACAACGCCTGTGCTGCCCCTGGTTATACGTATAATACTTTGCCCCTTTCTGAGCGTATAATATGTTAAGAGAAAAAGAAAACGAGGTGAAAATCGTGTGGGGTTACGACATTCTTCAGGCGCCTCACAGGTAGTCAAACTCGTTGACAATAACAACAACCCACCGCTGAAACCCGAAATCATTCTACAGGAACTGAACAGCCTGATCGGGCTGAAAGATGTAAAAAATCTCATTTCAGAAATCCACGCATACGTTCTGATCCAGAAAAGAAGAGAAAAAGAAAAACTGTGCATCGACCCGCTGGCATTGCACATGATCTTCAAGGGCAATCCGGGAACAGGAAAAACCACGGTGGCCAGGATCCTGGCCAAGCTCTTCCGGTCGATGGGGGTCCTGTCCAAGGGCCACCTGGTGGAGGTCGAGCGGGCCGATCTGGTGGGTGAGTATATCGGCCACACCGCCCAGAAAACCCGGGAACAGATCCGGCGCGCCCTGGGCGGCATCCTGTTTATCGACGAGGCCTACTCACTGGCCAGGGGCGGCGAGAAGGACTTTGGCAAGGAAAGCATCGATGTGCTGGTCAAGGCGATGGAGGACCAGAAGGATAATCTGATCCTGATCCTGGCGGGATACAAACAGGAGATGGAATGGTTTCTGCGCTGCAATCCGGGGCTCTACTCCCGGTTTCCAATTCATATCAGCTTTCCCGACTACATGGTCTCGGAATTGTTAAAAATCGGTGAGCAGATGTTGACAAAACGCCAGTACCGTCTGTCAACCGAAGCCAATCTCAAGCTGAGCGGGATCCTAGAAGAGCAGCTCAGAAAGGGCAATCAAAATGAGGGCAACGCCCGGCTGGTAAGAAATTTAGTAGAACGAGCGATCAGGAAGCAGGCCGCTCGCCTGGTCAAACGGTCACATTTAACCAGGCAGGAATTGATGGCTCTGACACCAGAAGATCTGATGTAGATCTCCGGGATAGGAAGGGGATATAAGCATATGCTTGATTAAGAAAGAAACGTTAAGCAAAGACGAGCATCGTAGAAGTTTGGTTGATATGACCGACGTAAGCTTCGCCATAAGTGGAGAAGCCGATGGTAGGGATTTCCGCAAATAATGACTCATAATTCTGGATGCAGCCTTTCTGCTGCAGTTCGAGTGTTCTTAAAATACATTGGAAATTGATTAAAGCCGATATATTGCCGAGTTCTGCCTTTTTAGCGTCGATGGCCTGTTTTGTATCCTTAACAATGTCAATTGACTCGAGCAGCGACACCTCCATGCCCTCCAGAATATTACAATAGAATATTATAGTGTCGCCCTTTAACCGTTGAGGGCTGCGCACATAAATATCATCTCCCACAATCAACCCGACCGGGTGATTGAGGAAGTGGCCGGATATATCATGGACTGGTACTCCCAGAGCCTCGGCATAAGCCTGAGCAGCGGGTTTATGGTTGAATTCAAGAACCTCTCTCGCCGCCTCATTAACCCTGGTGGCAACTAGTGTTTTACCCAGCGATCTAAAGCTTTGCGTCTTAATGATGTCGAATTTGGATTTCGGTTTTAATAGCGCAAGCACGGCGCCATGGTGGTATACCTTGCCATTTCCATAAACAGATGTTCTGATAAACTCCAGATTATCTGCGGCGGACCCGCCGATAAAGATGACGTTCGTCAGATCGCCGATCTTGTCCATTACCCTCTCTTCTAGCATGCTTAAGCCATCCATGAGAATAATGCCGACATATTTGGAAAAATCCATATTAACGGCAGATTCTCCGTAATAATCTTCAAATGACCGGAAGGCTTTGTTAATGGAGTCCTCTTCTTTTATATTCTCTATGGTTTCTAATTTTACATCTTCGATCACTTCTGAGTTAAAAGCCATGGCGACTATAGAATTATTAAACAACCGCCCATCTATTATTTCTCCTGCCGTAGTGCACCCAAAGACTACGGAAGCTGCAAAACCAGACTGGAGGGCTCTATTGACAACTTCAGGATTATAAGTCGGGGAGGAAAAGAATAATAACATTCTGGGATCAAAGTTTTGTAGCTGGCTTTTTATATCTAAAACTGCTTCTTCGGCAGTCTTCTGAGTTGAATAGACCTGTTTGGTATAAGATTTATTTAATGAGATATGGAGTTCTTTAGCCAATGCTAGAAGCTTTTCGATCACCAAGGGGTCGTCTTCCGAATCAGGATGATATTTGTCAGGATTGATGCCTTTTAAAGCTATTTTTGTTCTGATAAAAACCGCCAGAGATGGGTCGTTTTTTGATCGATCAGAGATAATTCTCTTAATTAACTGAATAATCTTGCCTGCCATCAATATCGCCACCTGTCCATAATAATTAAAGCATTTATAAGCTCAATGTTTAGATAAGTTATGTATATAATAATTGTTCTTCAACAAGTCGCCAATACCTGCATGCTGTTTACTCATAAAGAGATAATTACCATCGCGGGGAGCTGAGTGGCTCGATAGTAAATAGCTCCTTAGCCAGTATTTGCAAAGCATACAATGATATATGCTCCCCGCCTAAAAAAAGAAGGAAAAGCTTGTCTCTGTAACGAAGAAAAAATCCTAGTCATTCATGTTATTCATATAATACCTTCTGGGGATCTGTCTGATTTATCTGCCGGGAGTTTTTACTGTTACTAATTTATAATCGGGAGGAGGGGTCTAATCATGGACGGCACAATAATGTCGGACCTGCATCATGGCAAGCTCGATTTTTCATTGTTGGAAATGCTGAAAGTGCCAATATTTATAGTTGACAATACCTGCAAAGTTGTCTTCGGCAACCAGGCATTTGCTGCACTGGCAGGCGGGGAGAAGGATGAGTTTGAGGGCGCCCAGCTTGAATCCCTGATCCACTTTGAAAGTGACGGCCTGAAAGGCGCCCTTTCCGCGAGCGACAACCCTTGCCTTGAGACCTGGGCCGCTATCAAAGGCAGTAAATATTTCTTCGAGTGCCGCCCAACTCCAATCTATGACTCCATAGGAAATAATATTGGTGTTATCTGGATTATATTAGACAGAACCAGTCAAAAAATGGCATTACAAACTGTTCAAAATCTGGCCGCCAGAACTGGGGCCGGCGACCTGTCAGCCAGAGCAGATGTTAGGGCAGAGGGAGATTATCGGCTGCTTCTAGAAAGCATCAATAGTATGCTGGATATATTGATCGAGCCCTTAACCCTGAGCGTTGAATATATAGATAGAATCTCCAGGGGCGACATACCCGAAAAAATCACCAAGAACTACAGCGGTGATTTTAATGCTTTGAAGAACAGCTTGAACAACTGCATCGACGGAATTAACGGTATAACCATAGAGATGGACAGAGTGGTACATGCTGCCTCCGCGGGAGTCCTGAGCGTTCGAGGCGATATCGATATGTTCAAGGGCGCTTATAGGGAGCTAATCCAAGGCCAAAATGAGATAATCGAGTCTATAGCGGTTCCCCTCGGCGATCTCACGGTACAGCTGGAAAAGATGGCGGTAAATGACCTTGACAGGCATGAGCGAGAGAACTATCCGGGTGTCTGGGGGGGGCTCAGGGAGGCCGCTGATAAAGTTTATGATACCATGGTGAATATCCGCGAGACAGTCATCCGCATAAGCAATGGAGATCTGAGCGATCTTGACAAATTTAAGAACATCGGTTGCAAAAGTGAGAACGACACACTGACACCCGCCTTTATCAGGATGCTCGAATCTATAATGGGAGTGATAGAGGATGTTGCCATACTGGCGGGATCCATTACTGTCGGTGACTTTTCCAAGCGGGGCGATGAGAAAAAATATCAAGGCGGTTACCGCGAAATAATTCTGGGCATGAACGGGCTGATCGATTCTGTAACTGATCCCTTAAACGAGTTCGTCACAATGTTGGCTCAACTTGCAATAAATGACTACACTCAGATGATGACCAAGAACTATGCGGGTGTCTGGGGCGAATTAAAAAACGCAGCCAACATCACAATAGAACGAATTCGACATACGGAGCAGGAGATTCGAGAGTCAGAAGCAAAATACCGGACAATCTTTGAGACCACTGGAACGGCAACCGTGATCATTGAGGACGACACGACTATCTCTCTGGCAAATCAGGAATTTGAACATCTCAGCGGCTATTCAAAACGGGAGCTTGAAGGCCGAAAAAGTTGGCTTGACTTTATTACCTCGAAGGATATCGAACTGTGCCAAAAATATCATCACTTGCGCAGGATTAAACCTGATGCGGCTCCCAGGCATTATGAGACAGAGTTCGTGAATAGGCGGGGAGAGCACAGAAATGTCCTGGTCATTGTCGATATTATTCCCGGCACAAAAAAGAGCGTTGAGTCATTCCTGGATATCACCGAGCGCAAACAGGCGGAGGAGCGTCTCAGGCAGCTGAGCTATCATGATGTCCTTACCGGGCTCTATAATAGATCCTACTTCGAGGAAGAGCTACTGAGGCTGGATGTGGAGCGGCAGTTGCCTTTGAGCATCATCATAGGCGACGTCAACGGTCTCAAGCTGGTCAACGATACCCTGGGTCACCAGAAGGGAGACGAACTGCTGGCCAGAGCGGCAGCGATTCTGAAAAGGAACTCCCGTAATGAGGATATCGTTTGCCGCTGGGCGGGAGATGAGTTTGCCATCCTTTTGCCTCAAACGGAAAAGGAAACTGCCAATAACATCTGTGAGCGGATCAGGAGCGCCTGCCAGGCAACAGAGGGAGAACCTGTTCCGATCAGTTTTTCTCTGGGGGTAGCTACAAAAGAGAGTTTAGCTACGAGAACCCTGCTTGTGATCAAGGAAGCAGAGGATGCCATGTATCGCGATAAGCTACTGGATAGCAGGAGCACCCGCTTTTCCATGATCAATTTCTTTAAAAGAGCCCTGGCAGAGAAATCTGCTGAAACCCCGGAGCATTGCCAACGAATTGTGGATATAGTCACTAGAATAGGAGGCGTGCTAGGGCTGTCAGCAAAAGAGAGGGAGGAACTGGACATCCTGGCCGCACTTCATGACATCGGCCAGGTTGCCATACCAAAAGAGCTGCTATCGAAGCCCTATTATCTGACGGAGGATGAGTGGAAGTTAATCAAGAGACATCCGGAGATCGGGGAGGGGATTGCCCGGCTGGTACCCGATCTAGAAAACGTTGCCGAGGCAATCCTGGCGCATCATGAGTACTGGAACGGGACGGGCTATCCCAGAGGCTTGAAAGGGGAGCAGATCCCGCTACTCTCCCGTATTTTGGCAATTGCTGATGCCTATGACGTAATGACCAATGGACGTCCTTATAAGAAGGCGATTAGCCAAAAAGCGGCAGTGGAAGAGATCAAAATGTGTGCGGGCACTCAATTTGACCCGGAACTGGTCAGATTGTTTGTAGACATATGTTGTCAACATGAACAGTAAAATGAACGGGTCTGGTACAATACTGCCGGCATATATCAAGCAGAGTTCACCAAATCAGCGGGAGAACCCGACATGAACAAGTTTTGGGATGAATTGAAAGCCCGGTATGGGACCGGGCTGGCCACAATAGCCGAACAAGCGGATAATTCGGCACAGAAAGAGTATCTGCAGGTCACCGATACGGCGCGCCTTAACCAGTTACGGGTTCTGGATGCCTTCAGGCAGACCGGCGTTTCCGAACTGCACCTAAAGGATGGAACCGGCTACGGTTATGGAGACCTGGGCAGGGAAGGACTCGATGCGGTTTATGCCCTGACTTTCAGCGCCGAGGCTGCGCTGGCAAGGGCGCAGATAATATCGGGCACTCACGCCATTGCCTGTGCGCTGACCACTTTTTTAGGCAAGGACGATCGTCTGCTGTCGATCACAGGGCGACCGTACGACACTCTTGCCCGGATCATCGGGTTGACCGGCAACTCCGGACGTTCTCTTAGAGGGCTGGGAGTCCATTATGATGAAGTGGATGTCGACTGCAATGGGCAACCCGACTATGACAGAATAAGGTCAGCGGTGAGCGCCGACACCCGGATGGTGATGATCCAGCGCTCCCGCGGCTATAGCTGGCGCCCCTCGTTGCCGGTGGCGGAGATCGGCCGGCTGGTCGCTTTCGTCAAGCAGCTCAACCCGGCCACCATCTGTTTTGTCGACAATTGTTATGGGGAATTTGTGGAGAGTGACGAACCGACCGATGTCGATGCCGACCTGATTGCCGGCTCCCTGATCAAGAATGCCGGCGGTGGCCTGGCTCCCTCCGGGGGTTACCTGGCGGGTAGGAAGGACCTGGTGACAGCCGTGGCGGACCGGTTGATCGCCCCCGGCCTGGGCAATCAGATCGGGACCAACCTGGGGCTGGGACGGCTGTTTTTCCAAGGGTTGTTCCAGGCGCCGCACGTGGTCGGCGAGGCGCTCAAAGGGGCGGTGTTTGCCGCCCATTTCCTGTCTCTGCTGGGGCTGGAGACCTCGCCGGAGCCGGGACAGGCGCGGGCGGATATTGTCCAGGCCGTGAAAATGCCCACCCGGGAGGCGGTGCTCGCCTTCTGCCGCGGCATTCAAGCCGCGTCCCCGGTCGATTCCTTCGCCTTCCCGGAGCCAGGCGCCCTGCCCGGTTATCAGGACCAGGTGATCATGGCCGCCGGAACCTTTGTCCAGGGGTCATCGATCGAGCTTTCTGCAGACGCCCCGCTCAGGCTGCCCTATATCGTCTATCTGCAGGGTGGACTCTCGCTCGCCCATGCCCAGATCGGAGTGGTCAGCGCCGCTCAGGAGTTGGAGAAAGGCGGGTTTTTAACAGGGCATGGGGGAGTGCAATAATGTCTAGGCCCCTTTGTAGGGGCCGTGCTGGCGGAGCTGATATTTTAAGGGAATGGATGGGGGAGAGCCTTCAGGGTAGGGGTGGACACGCTGCTTGGATTCGCCTATGGCAGCGCGATCAGATTTTTACTTGCTCTGTCGATGGTAAAAGCATTTTATATCAAAATTCATTCGTTGAAATAATTATGTAAACTAATTATGTAACTAGTCGATCTTCCTCAGCACTCCGATTACCTTGCCCATGATCACCACGTCTGTGCACATGATCGGGTCCATATCGTCATTTTCAGGCTGCAGCCTGATGCCGTTCTTCTCCTTGAAAAACCTTTTTACCGTAGCATCTTCACCAAGCAGCGCCACTACAATGTCGCCGTCGTCGGCCGTATTCTGCTGGCGTACCACAATAAAGTCGTGATCGAGGATGCCGGCGTTGATCATGCTGTTGCCGCGGATAGTCAACATAAATACCTTTTTAGAAGTGTTTAAAAAGCTTACGGGTAGCGGGAAAGTATCTTCGATATTCTCCACGGCCAAAATAGGCGTGCCTGCTGCTACCCGTCCAACGATCGGCACCCTGATCAGAGCTGAATTATGACCCAGAAGTTCAATCGCCCGAGGTTTGCTAGCGTCCCTGTGGATATAGCCCTTTTTCTGCAGATGCACCAGATGGGCATGCACGGTAGAACTAGACTTCAACCCGACTGCCTCACCAATTTCCCGCACTGAAGGCGGGTAGCCGCGTTCATCGAGTGTCCGCTGAATGAAATCTAATATCTCCGCCTGTTTAACGCTAAGCTTTACTCCCATAAATTAAGCCTCCATTTTGTCGAGACAGGAAGATTTAAATTAGTGGAATTATATCATATACTTTCCACATTGTAAAACAAGTGTTCGTATCCTTTATTTGCGTCCCCCGCGTAAGTGCTTATAATAATAATTATGTAAACTAAGAGATGAGCCAGGGGTTCCGGGTTCCAAGCTCATCGATGGCGGCCTTCCTCCTCCTTCTCGTCAATCAAAATTATTATTTCT